>JAGQWW010000100.1 GCA_020436955.1 Saprospiraceae bacterium
CTGCATCTACCGTAAATGGAGCAGGCTCACGGATGAAGGTTTGGTCAAACCACATACAGCCATTAGCATCTTTAACATAAACTGTATAAGAACCTGCCGGTAAACCTATCAGGATGGGACTTCCCAGGAAGTTTTCTCCATCAATACTATAGGTCAATGGAATTTTCCCGCCCTCTACATCAATAGTGATTCTACCGTTTCTGTCCCCATTACAAGTGACATTTTCGGTTATCAGGTTTCCTTCTATCGCAGGCGAGGAACCAACTTCAACATCCCTGATTTTTAAACAGTTATTTTGATCATTTACTGTCACAGTGTACAATCCGGTGTTCAATCGATCCAAATCAAAACCAGTATACCCATTGGACCAATTTAACTGGTATAATGGACCGTTTGAAAACGGAACGCCACCACTTACCACTGTTGCAATTTCTCCTTTGTTGTCTCCAAAGCAATCATTGTCGATTACTTCAAAAGTGATTTTTATTTCAGTAGGTTGATCTATTTCAATTGATTTTACCTTCTTACATCCTGCTGTATCTGTAACAGTGACGTAATAGGTACCTGCTGCCAGATTTGAAACAGCAGTGCCTGTCTGGTTGCCCGTATTGGCATCCCATACATAGGATTGTATTGGATGATCGCCAGTTACATTGGAGATGGTAGCTGCCCCTTCGGTTCCATTAAAACAAGGAACATCTGTGGTTGCAATTTCAAAACTTATTTCTGCTGGGCGATCCACATACACTACTTTTTTACCGGTACATCCTTGTATATCAGTAACTGTTACGGTGTAATACCAATTGCCAATCAGGCCTGATAAAAACGGTCCGGATTCACCCGTATCCCATTCATAATCATATACACCGGCAGGATTTCCACCTTCTACAAAGGTTACACCAACACGTCCATCAGCCCCGTCAAAACAAGTAGGAGGAAGTGCGGTAGTATTGATAGTAATGGAATCCAGTTGAGTAATAAACACAGAGTCTATTGCAGTACATCCATTTTCATCCTGAACTGTAACTGAATAAAACTCGTCGCTTCTAAGGTTATTAACAGTCGTGGTGTTATCTCCGTTTTCCCAGAAATACAGGTAATTGTTTCCGGTTCCACCCATAGCCGTTACCATTGCCTGGCTGTTGTTTTTTCCATAACAAGACTCACGAGTCTGTTGAAGGTTAATCATCAGGGCAGATGCTGGTTCTGTTATTTGACCTCCAATGGTTTTTTGACATCCATTGGCATCTGTAACCGTAACGGTATAATTTCCGGGGCCTAGATTTCTGGCTGTAGGTGTGGTTTGGTTAGCAGGGTCATTCCATGCAAAACGGTGCGGAGGTCTTCCTCCTGTTGGAATAACTCTTAGGCTTCCACTATTGGCACCATAGCAATCAACATCCGTTTCTACTATTTGCAATGTCAATTCAGGTGGCTCATTGATAATAACCGAGCCATTTCCTTCACAATTGTTGGCGTCAATTACCGTCACGCTATATTGTCCACCTGCCAGATTGCTGGCTGTTTGCGTCGCTTGTAACAAAGGGTCGTTCCATTGGTAACTTACCGGGCTGGTAGCTCCTGTTACGTTTACTCTGGCTCTACCATCTGAACCTCCAAAACAGCTCACGTGATTTACTACCTCCATTGAAATGGAAAATCCGGTTTGCCCTATGATGGAAAATGTAACGGTGTCTCGACAGTTCATTCCGTCCATGATTTCAACGGTGTAATTTCCGTTTGGAATGTTTCTAAACACACTGTCAGGACCAAATGCTCCACCATTTAAAGCATACAAATAAGGAGCGGTACCATTGCTGGTATGGATAGTTGCCTGCCCGTTATCGCTGCCCACACAAGTTGGGGAAGCTGTGTCAACGGTAGTTTGTAGATCACAAGCCAGTACCTGGCAAGTAGATGTTCCAACTGCTGAATAACAACCTGAGGTGCCAAAATAAGCTCTTACTTCTATAGTTGGTGAAGAGCCACCAGGGAATGGACCCGCAGTATAATTGGTCTGAACCAATTGTTGCCAACCGGTTCCATTGATATTTATTTCATAATAATCTGCTCCTTGAATAGCTGGCCAGGTGATATCCAACATACCATTGGTAGCAGGATTGCAAATGGCTTGCGGAGCCGGACTGCTAAATACGGTGATATTTGCAGTCTCGGTATTACTACAACCATAATTGTCATTGATGTCCACCGAAAAAGTAGTGGTCATATCAGGTGTTGCTTCAGGATTAGGACAATTATTACAGCTTAAGAATTGCACATTGTCCCAGTTATAATTTACAACAGTTTCATTTTCAAAAGTTATGGACCAACTGTTAAGTGTACCAAAGGTATTTTTACCCGCAGCATCGCTCACCACCAATGCCCAATCGCCATTGATAGATGTGCCCATTAAATTGTTCCAATTGCCTTCCGGGCGGAAATTGCCCGTAAACGGAGCCGCAGCACCTGTGATGGGTGTAACAGCAGCTGGTGTAAAACAGGTGTTTTTATAACTTCCAATTCCACCGTTATTGGTGGTTAGTTCCAATAAACTACCGTTAGGGGCTTTTAGGTAAACCTGTAAATCCCAGGCAAAATCTGTGTCCATATCAAAACAAACAGATTTTATCTGGCGTGTAGGGTCATCAATTCGATCCGGATTTATATATGATACCGGTAAAGTTGCTTCATATGGGTTGGCCGGTGGAAAATTGTCATATCCAATGGTTTGTAATGCCCCATTTTCAAATGCAATCGTTTCAATGAGGTTACCGGCAGGACTTGCATCCAATTGAAAAGACTCACCGGCACACAAGGTTTCATCGCTTAGCAGGTTGTCGTAGGCATCACAATTGTGACAGTTCGGATGTTTTGGAGGCAAAATGGTTGCCTGAATAAGGCTATCCCAGGAACAACCAAAATCGTCTTCTACATGAAAGATGAAATTGGAAATACCTGCTTTTTGTGGGCTGGCAGTAATTTCTTCCTTGGTATAGTTGATAATCGATCCATTGTTCATCCAAAATCCATCAACAAAATCTGGTTGGAAAGTCTCCAGGTTTGGAAATAATCGATCTGAAAAAGTGATGCTCCAATTGAAAATGAATCCATTGTCTTGTGCCCACCAATCTCTTACTTCTATTTCCCAATCTCCATTTAGTGGACATCCTTCCAAATTGGTCAATGGGTCAAAAGACGAATATTCGCCGGAAGGTAGAGTGCCGTCACCGAATAGCCCAAAAGTACTGTTGGCATAGTTTAACCAGGTGCCCCGACTAGCATTAGGTGTCCAGCAATAATCATATCCCGTACCCGGAGTAGGATTGGTGCCATCACCATCGATAGGCAATCCAAGTTCAACCAATCCGCCAACATTGCCAGGATGATCATGTAAGATGGCTCTTGATCCGTTTGGACAGGTAATATTGATTTCAAGGTCACGCATCCAACTGTGTTCCATGTTTACACAGATGCTTTTGAGGTCATCAATGGTAGTTAATTTTTGACCTGGTCTAAATCCTGTTATTTTGATAGGTGTCTTATAAGATGTACCCGTTCCATCGGGCAATGCTAGACTGTCTGAACGAATCCCTCCAGGACTGAACGCAGACTGGACCGGAGAAACTTCGATTACATTATTTCCACCACCAGACATCGTAGATGCTCTAAGTGTTATGGTATCACCGGTGCAAATGGTTGGTGCCAAAGAACTATTCACACTAAAATCAGGACGCGGAGAAACTCTTACTCTCTGATTCAGGTAATTGATATTGGTACAACCTTTTTGGTCAGTTATGGTCAATTGAACAATGTATCCTCCTGATTTTTCGAAAATGTGATTGGCTTGTGGGCCATAAGCTTTTGCTCCGTCTCCAAATTCCCATTCGAATGTTGAGGTCTGGTCGCTTTGGGCATATACCAGGTTATTTTGATTGTACACCCCTTTTCCATCAAAAAATATACGCTCACCCGGACAAACGTCCATCCATCCGGTATCAGAAGGCATTACAGTTGGCGTTGAACCGGCTAATTGACTTAAAATGTTTTGACAATTGGTCACACATTCCAATTCTGCGGACCAACCCGGTCCTTCATTATTTCCATCACTCGAAAAGGTAACTGTAATACAGCCGGTATTGTTAGCTGCGGTAGCCTGGATGGCGAAAGGACTTCCTTTTCTAAAATCACTGGCGCAGGAAAGTAACCTGGAAGGATTTGCAAAATCGTCATCATAAAAACAAAGGTCGTCACCATCACCCAACAAAATGGCTGTGAAGTCCAGACGTACATGTGTGCCGTTAGTACCGCCGGTACCATCAGGACAAATGGTTACTTCCATGTTCTCGTTTGGCTGATACCCATTGTCATTTCCACCACTATCGGTGAAAACTCCACCACATGCATTGATGGGTTTACCATCCATGACCAGTTCCTGGGCAAAGATTTGAGTGCCTGCCAAAATGAGACAACACAGGGTAAGTGTTCGAGCTAACAACATATCAAATTTTTTATTCCAATTGGAACGCAGGATTATCTTTCTTTTATCGATTACTTACAATCGATGAAGGGAGGAAGGATGCTGCGACGAAAACTATTTACGTCAAAAAAAATCTAAGGTTTTCCTTTGAGCAGCTTTTGTCCATTTGTATCTAAAATCTTACCAAAATTCCTGATACTGTGGGCTTTCTTTAAAAATATTGTGATTAGGTCTAATATTGCAGGTATATAATTCCCAAACGACGATTTATTTTTCAAAATGTGGAGATGTGGAAAAAAAGTCAACCGTAAATTCGACCTGATTTATCGGATAAATAAATCAAATTGTAATTTAGCCCACCTAAATCTGAGAAATTGGACCCTGATAGAAAAATTAAATACATCGGAATAGCCGGAAACATCGGCGCCGGCAAGACAACACTTTGTGAACAATTGGCCAAACACTTTGGCTGGCAAGTTCATTACGAGAGCACCGACAATAATCCGTACCTGGGTGATTTTTACAATGATATGTCGCGGTGGTCCTTTAACCTCCAGATTTATTTCCTTCATAATCGTTATCGCCAGATACTCAAGATCTTGGAAGGAGAAACCACCGTGGTGCAGGATAGAACCATTTATGAAGATGCTTATATTTTTGCGCCAAACCTTCATGAAATGGGTTTGATGTCAAAAAGGGATTTTGACAATTATACCAATCTTTTTGAATTGATGATTTCTCAGGTGCAGCCACCTGATTTGTTAATTTATCTTAGAGCAGGTATTCCTACGTTGGTAGACCATATTCAATCACGTGGTAGAGATTATGAAGGTAATATGAGCCTTGATTATCTTAAAAGACTAAATGGCCGTTACGAAAATTGGATTTCCAATTACAATGATGGTAATCTATTGATTATAAACTCAGATGATGTAGATTTTAAAAATAATCCTGAGGATTTGGGAACCATTATCTCCAAAATTCAAGGTGAATTGCACGGACTTTTTTAATAGAAACAAATGACTGCAAAGGAATTTATATACAGCCTGCCTGGTCAGGTAAACCCCGACGCCATCGAGGGGCATGAAAGTACCTTCCATTTTAACCTTTCGGGAGAAGGAGGAGGTGAATTTACTGTTCATGTATTGGATGGAAAAGTTGATGTTGCGGATGGGTTTAATGGCGATCCCAAGTGTATTGTTACAGCCAAAGCTGATGACATGATGGGCGTAGTCAATAAAACATTAAATCCAATCATGGCTATTACCATGGGAAAACTTAAAATCTCCAATCTGGGAGAAATGATGCGGTATGCGCAGGTTTTCGGCTTTTTGAAATAAAAACTTCCAGAGACAAGCTTCGAAGGGTTTTTCCTTGATATTTGATGAAAATCAAAAAAAAATGTAGGTCAAAGGCACGCCTTTGACCTACATTTTTTATGGTTAATTTGTTGGAAGTTAACAGCTTATAGATTAGTACCTATCTATTCTTCCACCAGTTATCTTTCTTGTTTTCGATAATGCTAAGACGCTTACTATCTGAAAGGAATCTCTTCAACCCGGCTAGAGCAGCAATATGCTGGCCTTCTTCAACTTTTTCCTGAATAAGCTCCGGACTGTAGTAATTGTTTACAAACTTAGTATCGAATTTCCCGCTGATAAACGCATCATGTTCCATTACAAACAGCCCAAATGGTAGGGTAGTGGCAGGTCCTTCAATTTCGTAGGACAAAATAGCCTCTTTCATTTTTTGAATTGCGGCTTCCCTTGAATCAGCATAGGTGATCAATTTAGCAATCATCGGGTCATAATAGATTGGGATATCCATGCCTTCTTCATATCCGTCATCTACCCGAATGCCTTCGCCAACAGGAATTTTGTAAGTCTCCAGTTTACCAATAGACGGCATAAAGTTATCAAGCGGATCTTCAGCATATACCCTCAACTCCACTGCATGACCGTGAATAGCCAGATCTTCTTGCTTGAAGGGTAGCGGCTCGCCTCTGGCCACTCTGATTTGTAATTCTACCAGATCAAGCCCGGTAATAAGTTCAGTGACCGGATGTTCTACCTGGAGTCTGGTGTTCATTTCCAGGAAATAAAAATTCATTTTATCGTCTACCAGGAATTCTACTGTTCCGGCACCTACATAATCACAACTTTGTGCTACCCGGACGGCAGCTTCACCCATCGCTTTCCGCATTTCGGGGGTCAAAATAGCTGATGGTGCTTCTTCCACTACCTTTTGGTGGCGTCTTTGGATGCTACATTCTCTTTCAAAAAGGTAAACACAATTGCCATGCATGTCTGCCATCACCTGGATTTCAATATGGCGCGGAGAAGTGACAAATTTTTCAATAAAAACAGAACCATCTCCAAAAGCAGAAAGTGCCTCTGAAACGGCGCGGTCCATTTGTTCTTCAAAATCTTTTGCATTTTCTACCAATCGCATTCCTTTCCCACCACCACCGGCTGATGCTTTTATTAGGATTGGGTACCCAATTTCATCAGCAATCTTTTTGGCTTCTTGCACATCAGTAATTGCTTCATCGACACCCGGCACCATCGGAATATTGTAGGCTTTAACCGTCTCTTTTGCGGCCAGCTTGCTACCCATAACCTCAATAGCATGGGGTTTGGGCCCAATAAAAGTGATGCCTGCTGCTTCAACCTTTTGGGCAAAGGAGCTATTCTCACTTAAAAATCCATAGCCGGGATGGATGCCATCTACGCCTAATTCCTTTGCAGCTTCAATGATTTTATCTGCTTGTAGATAGGATTGATTGCTTGGAGGAGGGCCAAGGCACACTGCTTCATCTGCAAAATGGACATGGGGTGCATTTCGGTCGGCCTCTGAATAAACCGCAACTGTTTTAATACCCATTTTTCTTGCAGAGCGCATTACTCTTAAGGCAATTTCTCCACGATTAGCAACCAATATTTTCTTCATATTCCTTTTTTATAAAAAAATCCAATACCTGATGGCTAAGGTATTGGATTTCTATTTTTTTAAAAGAGAATTCTAATATTTTTTACCAGAAATAACCAACTATTACCGCAGTGACTATAAGCAACAATACTGCAAGAATTCTATAGTTTGAATACCAGGGAACTCCTTTTAATTCGGCAGTTTCCTGACGGAAGAATTCGCGCTTCCAGGTATATTCCTTTACTTTCTCTGCATCCGGTTCCTCTGTAGAAAGGCTAACAACGATATTGACCAACATACAAGCTACAAACAAGTAGAACGTTCTGTGTAGAAAGTGCATATTGTTGAAGTCAGCACTGAAATCTGTAACGTTGGAATAGATTGCAAATATGGAGAATAACAAGCCGAAAATCAGGCTGGCTATACTTCCTGTACCGTTTGCTCTTTTCCAAAACAAGCCTAAAATAAAGGTCGCTGCCACAGGAGGAGCGATATAAGCCAGGATGTCTTGCAGATATTCCCAAAGAGATCCAAAGCGTTCAATAAATGGAGCCCATAAGGATGCAGCAACCACCAACACCAAGGTGACAATCTGACCAACTCGGACCAATTGCTTGCTGCTCAAACCAGGATTTATTTTAACTACAAAATCCATGGTAACCAGGGTTGACGCTGAGTTAAATGTTGCTGAAATAGAGGACATCATGGCTGCCAACAATCCGGCCAGGATGAGACCCAAGAGAATAGGATAATTTCTAAATAGGTCAAACAGTAAAACAGGATACGTCGCATTTGGACATTCAGCTAAATTTGTACAAATGGAACCGTCAGTCAATTGGTAATTTATCGCTGTGATATCCAGATCAGAATACATTAGGATGGCAGCTGTTCCTGGTAATACCATAATAATGATAACAGGAAGCTTTAATAAACCTGCAAACAAAGCACCCCATCTTCCATGATTCAAATCTTTGGCACTTAATACACGCTGTACCATAAATTGATTATTGGCCCAGAAATAAAAGCCCAAAATAGGAGCACCAAAAACCAATCATGTCCAAGGCATAAATGTATCT
>JAGQWW010000101.1 GCA_020436955.1 Saprospiraceae bacterium
CATTTTTTTCACCTCGTTTTGCAGACCTTCTGACACATCATCTCGATTGTCATTGAGGTTGTAAATGAAGGCTCCGAAGTCATGCCAGGTGGACATAGAGCCCGCATGTCCTTCAATTTCAAATTTGGAAGGGGCCAGGGCTACCATGGGAAGGATGTTTTTTACATCAGGCGTATGCGGCTCCTTTTCAATGATATCCGGATTGACCTGGGACCAGGCGTACACATCGTATTCCCCTTCTGTGGAAATGCGGGGTTGGATCTCTGTATTATACGGTTTAAAATGTAGAATATAGTTTTTAGGAACCTTACAGGTGTAAGAGGTTTCCAGTGTTTTGGTGTTAAAATGTTGGATATACCAATCGTTTATACCATAGATTTCATCCAGCTCATAAGTGTATTCATATGCAATGGTATAGGGAAAATTGGGAAAGGAAAGGTCAAGGTATTTTATCCTGCCATCTACAAAAATGGAGAAACTGTCATCCCTTTTTTGATCCAGAAAATCCTTCTTTTTGTAGGATGCAATTTCATCTCCGTTTTTATCATAGATCCAGACCTTTGCATCCTTGATTTTTCTGCGCTCATTGTATCGTAGGGGCAGAATATCCTGAGGAGAACTTGAGTTCAAACGGGTGAATTTAACCTTGGAAGTGTAGGTGGCTTTACCCGGAGCCTCCAAAATGAATTCCGTGTGGTCATAAATAATGATGGTATGGATGTTTTCATCGTTAGTAGCCATCAGGGTATTAAAAGACGACAGGGTAAGTATAAGCAGTAGTATTCGTGACATTTTCAAGGGTATTTTAAGTTTTCTTAAGCCATTTATCTGCCACCTTTTCGGACTGGTAACTGGCAAGTTTGTCAAGCAGATTATTTAATTCGGTATCGTGTATCAATAATGATTTGTTTTCAGGGTGCAAAAACCCTTCTTGTACCATTTTTTCAACATGTTGTAACAAATGGTCATAATAGCCATGCTGGTTTAAAAGTCCGATGGGTTTTTGGTGAAGCCTTAACTGTTTCCAGGTTAATATTTCAAAAAATTCATCCAATGTTCCAAATCCACCGGGTAGAATGAAAAAAGCATCCGATTTTTCGGCCATGATTTGTTTGCGTTGGTGCATGGTTTCTACCACCATTAATTCAGAAAGTCCCATATGGCACACTTCCATCTTTTTTAAAAAGTCCGGAATGACGCCGGTTACTTTTCCTCCTTCTGCTAAAACGCTATTGGCCAGTGTTCCCATCAATCCAACGTTTCCGGCACCGTACACTACGTCCCATCCTCTTTCAACGACAGCTTTTCCCAATTCAATGGTTGTCTTTTCATAAAATGGCTGGCTGCCTTTGTTGGCACCGCAAAAAACACAAAGGGTTTGCATACTGTACAGTTTTTGTTTTTGTAGAAGGTTACAAATATTAAAAAAAATGGAAAACGAAGGAAGTGTGTCAGGCGTTAAATAAGGGACCTGTAGATATTTTAAGGCTCACTTAAGAGTTTTATTTGAATTGTGGAAAAGTAATGCCTTCGATAGTCTTTTTACTATAAAAATGGGTTTATTTTTGCGGCCTTTCGGCCAAAAATCTTCACTTTTTAAATCAGGTTTCTAAGCCGGGAAATTACATTTTTCCATTGCGTAATATTTTTATTCATAAAAAATTGAATTTCAGAAAGATATGATGCTTTTTGAAGGGGATCAAATCCTTAAAAAAGTGCTGTCTTTTTCTTATCTTTGCACCCATGGAGACAACTGAGAATAAACTTACTGACGACGTAAAAGATCCGAAGAAAAATAAGGGTGATTACGGTGCCGATAATATTCAGGCGCTGGAAGGGCTGGAAGCCGTGCGAAAGCGCCCCGGGATGTACATCGGAAGTACAGATAGTAAAGGTTTGCACCACCTGGTATGGGAGGTTGTAGATAACTCAATTGACGAGCACCTTGCCGGATATTGTGACAAGATTGATCTAACTATAGAAGAGGGTAATTCCATTCGAGTAGTGGATAATGGTCGTGGTATCCCAACAGATATGCACGCCAAATTGAAAAAATCCGCCCTGGAGGTGGTAATGACGGTCCTTCACGCTGGGGGTAAATTTGACAAAGACACGTATAAAGTATCCGGTGGTTTGCACGGGGTGGGTGTCTCTTGTGTGAATGCCCTTTCAACTTTGTTGACTGCAGAAGTTCATAGATCCGGAAAAGTATATACTCAATCTTACAGACAGGGAAAACCGCAAGGTGATGTCGAAGTAATTGGTGAAACTGACACAACCGGTACTATCATTACTTTTCAGCCGGATCCTGAGATATTCAGCAGCCTTGAGTACAAGTACGAGATTCTTGCAACACGCTGCCGCGAATTGTCCTACCTAAATAAAGGATTGACACTTACCATCACAGACCAGCGTCAGAAAATGGAAGACGGTAGTTTTCGTACCGAGACTTTCCACTCTGAAGGCGGTTTGAAGGAGTTTGTTAAACAGCTTGATGAAGCGCGCACACCTTTAATAGACACCCCTATTCACGTAAAGGGAAAGGAGGAGGATGTGGAAGTGGAAGTTGCTATGCAATACAATACTTCCTATACCGAGCATCTTTTTTCTTACGTAAATAATATCAACACTTCTGAAGGTGGTACTCACGTAGCCGGGTTCCGTATGGCTGTTAACCGTGTTTTTAAAAATTACGGTGAAGCGAATGGTCTGTTCAGCAAGGTTAAATTTGAGATTTCAGGGGAAGACTTCCGTGAAGGATTGACTGCTGTAGTTTCTGTAAAAGTACCCGAGCCGCAATTTAAAGGTCAGACAAAAGGGGAACTGGGTAACTCTGAAGTGCGTGGTATTGTATCTCGTGCTGTGGGTGATGTTGTGAATGCCTGGTTGGAGGAAAATCCGAAGGAAGCCAAGAAGATTGTTGATAAGGTAATCCTGGCAGCTACTGCAAGGCATGCAGCACGCAAGGCAAGGGAGATGGTTCAGCGTAAAAATGTATTGACAGGAGGAGGACTTCCTGGAAAACTGGCTGACTGTTCTTCTAAAGACCCCGGTGCTTCTGAGATATTCCTTGTCGAGGGAGATTCGGCAGGTGGTACTGCCAAGCAGGGTAGAGACAGACTTTTTCAGGCGATTTTGCCTTTGCGTGGTAAGATCCTAAACGTTGAAAAAGCACTTGAGCATAAGATTTACGAAAACGAAGAAATCAAAAACATCTTCACCGCACTTGGGGTTAGTATCCAGGAAAATGAAGATGGCGAGCGTGTGCTGAACATTGAAAAGCTTCGTTACCATAAGGTAGTCATCATGTGTGACGCCGACGTCGACGGTAGCCACATTACCACTTTGATTTTGACTTTCTTCTTCCGTTATATGAAGCCATTGATTGAAAACGGTCATATTTATATCGCTGCTCCGCCTTTATATCAGGTGAGAAGAGGTAAAAAAGCAGAATATGCCTGGAACGAAGAGCAACGTCAACAATTGGCAATTGAGTTAGGTGGTGGAAAAGAAGATGCAGTAACCATCCAGCGCTATAAGGGTCTTGGAGAGATGAACGCAGAGCAGCTTTGGGAAACCACGATGAATCCTGAAAACAGGATTTTGAGACAAGTTACCATCGATGATGCCTTCAATGCAGACCAAACCTTTACGATGTTGATGGGAGATGAAGTACCGCCAAGACGTGCTTTTATCGAAGCCAATGCAAAATATGCGAAGGTAGACGTGTAATTTTCGTCTTTCCTTGTAAAATAAACAAAGCACCGCTGGAGTAAGGATCATTTTTTTCGAAATCCTTATTTTAGCGGTGTTTTAATTTTAGAGCATATGAAACGGACAATATATTTTTTTCTTGCCTTCCTTTTTTCCAATATCCTACTATCCCAGGTTGAGGTCTCTGATTTTAAAGGGGAACCAGTGAAATTCAAGAAAATAGACCGAGGTTCTGAAAAGATCTTTTATCATATTTTAAAAAATAAAAGAAAAGTGTGGCATGGGCCGTATGAGTTCCATAAGCATTGTCTTTTACAGGAAGTAGGTGCTTTCTGTATGGATGAGCCTTGTGGTGTATGGGAGTTTTACAGCGGTGATGACCGCTTTCAAATTTACGACTATGATCAGGATTCAATGCTGCTGAGGAAAACAGAATTTCCGGGCAAATCGCACATCCTTTTAGTTGAAAATGAAGTAGTATTGGATAGCAATATGTTGGAAGCAACCATAGTAGGCGGCTACAAAGAAATTTATGATTTGCTCTATGAAAGCCTAAAGCCATATGGAAAGCCCTACAGAAATGAAAATGTAACCATTCGTACCTTGGTGGTAATTAATACAGATGGAAAAGTCAGGAAAGTAGAATATGTAGATGAAGTGCCCAAACGACTTCAAATGACCTTTAAAAATGCTTTTGACCAGGTGTATTTTATGGAATGGTACCCGGCAATAAAAGATGGTGAGCCAGTGGAGTCAGGAGTTTTGTTGACACTTACCTATGAAATTGAAGGTGTTACAAGGACACAAGGTTCTTTCCATTAAAAATAAAAGCTCATGATGATTACTGCCCTGTACCTTGTTTTTATTTATGGAGGATTTTCCACCGAGGTTTTTATTACTCCTGATTTTATTATTCAAAAACAGGAAGAAATTCCTTATGATAATGAAGGAAATAAAATAGACCAGGAAACTGCCGGCTACTCATATAGCATCCTACATAGGGGGAAAATGGAATGTTTTATATCAATACCATCCAAAGATTTTATTAATCAGTTTCAAGTAACCGATTCCTCCTTTGGTGGCTGGTCAGCCATCTCCCCCGAAGCTTTAAAAAATAAAGACTTTCCAAAATTGTTAGGGGAGGAGGTCCTATCCCTCGGAAAGGATGTTTTATATGGAGAAGAAGTCGAGTTTTTTGATGTAATCCGGCACTATACATACTCAAAGGGAGATTTTGATGATATATATAGAGTAGCTAAAGCTCCTTTCCCGCAATTATTCAAGGACTATCAGATAAGTGAAAAGGAATTGTATGTCCTTTTTGCTGGTACCAAATCCTTTACCCAATCCAACCTTATCGAAAACGGGATGTACGAACCCATGGTTGGCAGGGTGAATGTTGATAATGAGGTTTCTTTCATTGACAGGAAAATCGTATCCATGGAAGAGAAAGAAATCGATTTATCTACGTTTGATGATTTGTTCAAAGCGGCAGGTTGGAAAGATTAAATCTGCATGTTTTTTCTTTTTTGCGTACCTTCATGTTACCTACCTTATAACTTTGAACTATGCTAGTGCGTTCAACAGTTAAATTTGCCGATCCATGTGTAAAAAGTTAAATCGATTTGCTTTCCCGGGAGTGCTGTTCTTATTGCTTTTCCCATCTCTGGTATTTGCCCAAAAGGCCATCAAAAAGTATGATGGGAAAAAGGTTGTCCAGGTGCAAAATGAATATGATAACGGGGATGAGGAAACCTATTATGTACTCAAAAATGACAGGAAAAAACTCAATGGTCCCTATGAAGTGGTCATTTCCTGCGGAAATGGGATCCATGGTGCATACAAGAATAATAAACCGATAGGCAAGTGGACATTTGCAAACCACGATGGCGTATTTCAAGAATACGATTTTGACAGAAAAACATTCCTCTTTAGAGGTTTTGAAGATAAACCTGGAGAATCTGTTGCACCCACTAAAATTGAAAATTTTGATATCTCAAAATTAGAGCAGGAACCAACCATCATAGGAGGTAGAGATAGACTTCAGCACCTCCTGCAAACAGCTGCTTTTGTTCCGGAAAATGAATCTTTGCCTGAAGATCCTTCTTTTTGCACCTATAGGATTTATGTAAATAAGGAGGGTGGTTTTGAGCAATATGAAATAACCCACAAACCAGCGGACCAGTTTGTGGGCTTATGTCATGATGCTATGGAAAGCATTAAAAATATTCAATTTTTCCCAATGGTTTATAATGGAAATCCGGTGGATGCTTACATCGAAATAACCATTTATTTTCCTGGAGAAGAATTTAGAAAACAAGGTTATACGATTCCATATAACCGCGTACATCCGTTTTGATGTAGGATTTACGAAATTACGGTCTACGTACATCGTAAACCGTAATTCGTAACTGTTCTATTTATTTCTCCTCTTTAGTACTTGCCTTTTCCACTCCGTTTTCACTCGGTTTTTCCTCCTTTTTACTAAAGACAAGGCCTAAAGGATTTGTACCTACTTCGATGGTGTCGCCTGCACCTACTGAGCCACTCAATATTTCTTTGGACAATTCATTGACCAGTTCTTTCTGTATTACTCGCTTCAATGGCCTTGCGCCAAATTGTGGGTCGTAGCCCAACTCAGCCAGGTACGTTTTTGCTTCTTCAGAAAGGTTCAATACCATTCCTTGCTTAGACAACATCTTTTGTACACCTCGCAATTGGATCTCAAGAATTTTCTTGATTTCCTCTCTGGTCAATGGAAGGAACATAATACGCTCGTCAATCCTGTTGAGGAATTCGGGACGTAATTGTTCTTTCAGTTTTTCAAATAATTCCAGTTTGGTTGTTTCCACGATTTCAGTGCGGTGCTTGTCGCCGAGCGCATCCAAATCTTCAAAGTTCTCAAGGATGGTTTCTGCTCCCATATTGGAAGTCATGATGATGATAGTATTTTTAAAATCAGCAACACGACCTTTATTGTCTGTCAATCGTCCATCGTCCAATACTTGTAGCAGGATATTGTACACATCAGGATGTGCTTTTTCAATTTCATCTAGCAAGACGATAGAATAAGGTTTTCTTCTAACAGCTTCGGTTAGCTGACCACCCTCTTCATATCCGACGTAGCCCGGAGGCGCTCCTACCAATCTTGAAACGGTGTGACGTTCCTGAAATTCGGACATATCGATTCTTGTGATGGCCTTTTCATCATCAAAAAGTACTTCGGCAAGTGCTTTGGCTAACTCTGTTTTACCAACCCCGGTTGGTCCAAGGAATATAAACGAACCGATGGGTCTGTTAGCATCTTGCAAACCTGCCCGACTTCTTCTTACTGCATCAGAAACAGCAGTCACAGCTTCCATCTGCCCGATCACTCTCTTGCCCAATTCATCTTCCATTTTGAGCAATTTTTCACGCTCACTCTGTTTCATTTTAGAAACCGGAATACCGGTCCATCTGGAAACTACATCTGCGATATCGTCTGCAGTTACCTGGTCGTTGGTAAAACGCTTTTCTTCCGGCAGTTCATTCAGCTTTTCTTCTGCGGCTCTCAACATGGCTTCTTTTTCCTTGATTTCGCCATATCTGATTTTTGCCACTTCTTCGTAATTACTTTCACGTTCCGCCTTTTCAGCCAGGGTTTCAAGGGCTTCCATTTCAGCCTTGATTTTCTGAACCGTATCTACTACTTCTTTTTCATTTTGCCATCCGGCTTTTAAAGTATCGAGGGTCTCACGGGCATTGGCTATTTGCTCGTTTAACACCTTCAACTTTTTGGTGTCATTTTCCCTTTTGATGGCCTCCCGTTCGATTTCCAATTGTCTAACCTTACGATCCCATTCATCAATTTCTTCAGGAACAGAATCCAGTTCAAGACGCAATTTGGCAGCCGCTTCATCTATCAGGTCAATGGCCTTATCAGGCAATTGACGGTCGCTGATGTATCTGTGTGAAAGCTCAGCTGCAGCGACAAGCGCTTCATCGAGGATTTCAATTTTATGATACACTTCATAGCGCTCTTGAAGACCTCTCAAAATGGAGATAGTATCTTCCACGCTAGGTTCATCAATTATTACAGTCTGGAAACGACGTTCCAGGGCTTTATCTCTTTCAAAATATTTTTGGTACTCATCAAGGGTGGTAGCACCAATGGTACGCAGCTCACCTCTCGCCAGTGCTGGTTTCAGAATGTTGGCAGCATCCATTGCTCCACCGCCACCGCCGGCACCGATCAAGGTGTGGATCTCATCTACAAAAAGAATGATCTCCCCATTGGATTGAGTTACTTCCTTGATAACTGCTTTCAATCTTTCTTCAAATTCACCCTTATATTTTGCTCCGGCGATCAATGCAGCCAGGTCAAGGCTGAAAATTCTTTTGGTACGCAAATTTTCAGGAACGTCTCCTTTTACAATTCTCCAGGCAATACCTTCTATGATGGCAGTTTTACCTACACCGGGTTCACCGACCAAAATCGGATTGTTTTTCTTCCTTCTGGAAAGGATATGCAATACCCGACGGATCTCCTCATCACGACCGATAATTGGATCAAGTTTACCGGATTCTGCTTGCGCGTTCAGGTTTACGGCGTATTTGGAAAGCGCATTATACTGGTCTTCCGCAGAGGGGTCAGTTACGCTACTTCCCTTTCTCAATTCCTGAATGGCAGCTTTCATTGATTTTTCTTCAGCCCCGTTGTCTTTTAAGATTTGGGCTCCTTTGTCTTTTCCGGCAAGGATACCCAA
>JAGQWW010000102.1 GCA_020436955.1 Saprospiraceae bacterium
TCTTTTGTCCTGATTATCTGACATAATGCTTAAACTCTTGCTGCTGTTCGAATAATAATTTTAATTTTTTTCTTGCTTCCGACAAATGCCACTTCGAGGTACCGACACTGATGCATAATTGATTTGCAATTTCTGCGTGGGTAAAACCTTCAATAGCGTATAGACGGAATACTTCCTGCGTTGCGTTGGGTAAAAGGTCCACCATTTTAAGAATGTCTTCTACAAAAAAGTTTTGGTGGATATCAGCCTTGGTGGGTTCATCCCATTCTTCCAAAGCAAGGAAATAAACACCCGATTTAGCCGATTTGAAATGGTCAGCCAGTGCATGATAAATAATCCGCCTGACCCATCCCTCAAATGAACCTTTGAAACCAAACAGGTGGATTTTTTTGAATACCCGAAGCATCCCGGTGTTGAGAATTTCCAGAGCCAACTCTTCATCACGCACTCTTTTTTTAAGGAAGCCCAACATGATAGGGAAGAAGTGGCGATAAAGCTCTTCCTGGCTGATCCTGTTGTTTTCCAGGCAGCCTTGAATAACTTTTTTCTCCCACACCATGTCTTTACTATCCATATCTAAAAGTTGATACCGATGTTCCAGTATACTCTCTTGTATTGGTAAGTTCTTTGTACCACGTCATTATTATCAAAAATGTCCCTGCTGGTGTAGGTCGCCTGTTGGAACCTAAACCCTAATCCGGTACTAAAGGCAGTTTTGCCGCGAATAGGAATTTTATACCCAAGTTGTACGTCAGCACCAAATCCTCCCTGAGTATCGAGCACGGGTCTGTTGGTATACATTGCAGCAAACCCATATCCAGCTCCAAGGAGTATGTAAGGGCGCATTTTTTTTTCGCCATTTTCTACTGCAAATGTTGCTAGTAGAGGGAAAATCAACTCGCCCAGGTTGATATTATAATTTTCTATCCCGGTTATTAGTCCAAGGGAAGTTTTTTCACCTAATGAATATTGTAATCCATACCGTAAGGCTGCTCCAAATAGAAACTCATCTGACTGACCGATTCCCCCTTGATAATAAGCATTGAAGCTGTGATGCCAGGGATCAGCCTGTTTATTGCGTTGGGCATTGGCCAAAAACGGAAGGAGAAGAAGAAAAACGATGGAAAGTTTAGCTGTTCGCATAGCAGTGGTTTAAATGATGAAATGTTATACCAATCAAAGATAGAACAATAACGGATTTCATCGAGTAGGGTATTTGAAGGTGGAAAAATTTATTTCGAAATCATTTTCTGTTAAAATGGACAATGGCATTTACATTAATTGTTAAAGTTCGCCTTAAAGAATCATAAATATGTCTTTTACAAATATTTTCGGTTCGGTTTTTGAGTTATGGGTGATGTTGGTTTGAAATTATAGTCTTAGGACCACAAAGGAATTTTTTTTAAAAAAATTGATGACCTTTTGATTTCATTTCCGATAAAGGGTTGGTTGGATTCATCCAACGATTTTGAAACAGGTTTTCCGGACTTTTTCGACATTCTTGTTCTCAGATTCGAGCTTTAAAGAAAGCCGATAACCCTTTAAAAATCTGATATTTTACTTTTTTTGGATCGAATTGGGGCTTTATTTCAAATAATTGGCATTTGACATATTTTTTTTATTAAAAAAGTTTTAAATACCAAATCATTTTTTGAAATTTGGGGCACCTCGAAGGAACGTTCTCCTTCACCCAATTAAAAAAGATCTCCCAAAGCCGAACCTTAATAAAATCCAATCGTACAAGGATTTTGTTAAACCAAAAAAAGTTAACTGTCAGATAGACGGTTATGTTATTTAAATTGGTTGGGACATTGTGGGAAATTGTCTCGATTAATTTTGTGGGAATAAGAACTGTGTACAAACCATCGTGGCTTTTTTATCTGCCTGTGGGAAGGCTTAAGGATAAGAAAGTTCGGGGAACCGATTTGTTCACGCATTCAACTTAAAGCAGTACATGAAATTCGCGATTAAGATCTTTTTGTGGCTATGCATTTCCGTGCCCTTACAGGCACAGCTTGTGGTTCGCGTAACCTCTCTACCTTCATCAACTCCAGAAAACACTTCCATCCACGTTGCCGGTAACTTCAATCAATGGAGAGCCGATGATCCTAACTACAAACTTTCAGATAACGAAGACGGGACCAAAACTATTTCTCTTTATCCTCCAGTAGGTAAAGTTGAATATAAGTTTACTCGTGGTAGCTGGGAAACAGCAGAAGCAGGTGTAGATGGTGAATATATTCCTTCCAGAACCTACCAATATGATGGTAAACCTTCCGTAGTGAATGTTTCTATCCTTGCATGGGAAGACCTGGATGGCAGAAGAGCTAATTCAACCGCAGCCAATAACGTTCACGTGTTGAGTTACCATTTCAATATGCCTCAATTGGGCCGCGAGCGCAGAATTTGGGTATATCTTCCTCCTGATTATGAAACTTCCGGTAAAAGATATCCTGTAATCTACATGCAGGATGGTCAAAACCTTTTCGATAAGTCAACAGCATTTGCAGAAGAGTGGGGCGTAGATGAGACGATGAATAAGATGTTCGCAAATGGAGATTACGGAGCCATCATTATCGGCGTCGATAATGGCGGTTGGAGAAGAATGGATGAGTACTCTCCATGGTACAATGCAGAATTAGAAGCTGGTGGAGAAGGCAAAAACTACGTTGATTTCCTTGTAAATACTTTGAAGCCTTATATCGATGCTACTTACAGAACCCTTCCGGCAAAGGATTATACCGGAATCATGGGTTCTTCAATGGGCGCTCTCATTACACATTATGCAGCTTTGGAGCATCCAAACGTTTTTGGAAAAGTTGGAGTACTGTCTCCCTCTTTCTGGTTTGCTCCTGAATCTTATGACCATGCTTTCAATCACCGCAAGAAAGACGATATCAAATATTACATGCTTGCAGGAAAAGGTGAAGGAAATGAAATGGTAAGTGGTCTTAATAAAATGACCGAAAAACTAACCCAGGTGGGTTACGCTTCAAACGTAAACAAGGTGATTCACAACGGCGGAAGCCACAGTGAAGCATTCTGGGGAAGCGAGTTTGAAAAAGCTTATTCCTGGTTGTTCTCCAACATGGAAATGCCAACTCAGAATGAAATTGCAGCTGAAGAAGTAGAATCTGCAATTAAGATTACACCAAACTCTGCATTCAGTAAATTGTACATCGAAAACCTTGGAAACGTTGAAGGTGCAGAAGTTCACATCACCAGTACTGATGGCAAATACGTAAGAAAGTTTTCAGTATTTGGCGATGAGCCACTAGATATCCAGAATATCCACAAAGGAACACACGTCGTAAATGTAATCCTTCAAAACAGAGTAATCCATTCTGAGAAGCTGATGGTAAATCGCGGCTAGAGTGGGATTTTTGGGATTGGCAGGATTATAGGATTATTTGGGAATTGAAATTCCCATTTTATTTTCCTTCGGAAAATTTTTATGCGTACCGCAATATTTAGAAAATAATTGACCACGTATTATAAGAGTTTCTGCCTGAAAGGGTAGAGTTAATCCAACGAAATTGAAATGGGTGTCGGTTCTATCGGCACCCTTTCTTTTTTATACACCTTATTATATATAGTGTATAAAACGTCAAAGTCTATCCTTGATGGATACCCAAATGAAAAGGGCCTTGACAGATGTCAAGGCCCTTTTTATTATTTGGAAAAGTAGGAGGGATTACCCCTCGATGCTGTTTCTTCCGATACTATCGTAGTAGAAACCCTGGTCTTCCATGCTTTCAACATCGTACAGGTTACGACCATCGAAAATAGCAGGGTTTGACATCAATTCTTTAAGCACTTTGAAGCTTGGCGTTCTGAATACGCTCCATTCTGTAACAATGGCCAGTGCATCTGCTTCGATTAGTGCTTCGTACTGGTCAGATGCAAAATGGATTTTATCACCGTAGATTTTCTTCACATTGTCCATTGCTTCCGGGTCAAAGGCTTTCACCTTGGCTCCTGCATTCAACAAGTCTTCAATGATGTATAAGGCCGGTGCTTCACGGATGTCATCTGTATTAGGTTTGAAAGCAAGTCCCCAAAGAGCAATGGTTTTACCTTTTACATCACCACCAAAATACTGGATGATCTTTTCTGAAAGACGGTGTTTTTGGATGGTGTTTACATTCATAACCGCTTTCAAAATTTTGAAATCATAGGCATTTTCCTCAGCAGTCTTGGCTAGCGCTTGTACATCTTTTGGAAAACATGACCCGCCATAACCAACACCGGGGAAAAGGAAGCGTTTTCCGATACGGCTGTCTGAACCCATTCCGATACGTACCATGTCTACATTGGCACCTACTCTCTCACAAAGGTTTGCGATTTCATTCATAAATGAAATTCTGGCAGCCAGATAAGAGTTAGCAGCGTATTTGGTCATCTCAGCTGAACGCTCATCCATGAAGATGATAGGGTTGCCCTGACGCACAAATGGTTCGTACAAGTTCTTCATGGTCTTCCTAGCTCTTTCAGAGCTGGTTCCGATAACCACACGGTCTGGTTTCATGAAATCATCTACTGCAACACCTTCTCTCAAAAACTCAGGGTTGGAAACCACATCAAACAATGATTCGTCAAGGTTAGCAGCCAATGCCGCATGTACACGTTCAGCAGTACCTACCGGCACTGTACTTTTATCTACAATAACCTTATAATCGGTAATGATCTTTGATAGGTCGTTGGCTACATTTAATATATACGATAGATCAGCTGATCCATCTTCACCCGGAGGTGTTGGTAGTGCAAGGAAAATGATTTGCGCATCTTTAATAGCAGCGGCTAGATCCGTAGTAAAATTCAATCTTCCCTGGCGGGTATTTCTTTCAAAAAGGAGTTCCAAACCTGGTTCGTAGATAGGAACTTCCCCGTTTATCATACGGTCTACCTTATTCTGATCGATATCTACACAGATAACATTGTTTCCGGTTTCTGCAAAGCAGGTTCCTGTAACCAAGCCAACGTATCCGGTACCGACAACAGCAATATTCATTTTTATTTGGTTTATGAGATTCTGAAAAAGCGGTGCAAAGGTAAATTATCCACCCATTAAATGAAACCATTTTCTGGATTGCTATCGGATTTTTGGAAGTCGGCCCTAAAAAATCCAAATTATTCGGTATCTGACAGATAAATATGATTATTTGATATTTATTGGACAGAATTTTGAATAACTAGTAAGCGAAAGAGGCCCCCTCTCCGTTTGGAAAGGGAAAGTTAGCATAAGTCCAAAATTCCAAATATGCCCGAAAAGAAAGGCCTTCAAAAATTATGGACCGATGTTTTTTATTCTTTTCCTGTTCAACTATTGATTTTACACATCCGGAGCAATCATTTATTATTAGGTATTTGGGTTCTCCTTGCCTTATTTATGACCGGAGTGATAGGAAAGAGTTTTGGCATTCGGTACCTGTTTTTGGACCCGGAATACCTGGGAGAGGTAAATCCGGTGAGTTTCTTATTGGTAGGGTTGGCCTTCGGCGTTATGTACATGAGTTGGAACCTTACGGTCTATTTGCTTTCTACCCATCATTTTCCTTTTCTCGCTTCTTTAAAAAGACCATTCACCAAGTTTTGCCTTAACAACTCGCTTATTCCCCTTGGCTTTTTTGTTCTATACCTTATTTATGCCGGTGGTTTCCAGGCAGATTATGAATTTTGGCCACTCAATGTAATTGCATTTAACTTGTTGGCCTTCCTGGGAGGTGTTGTAATCACCATATTATTGTACTCCCTCTATTTCCAACTTACCAATAAGGATATTTCTAATTTCGAGAAGGTGGTAAACCGCATTTTAGAAAAAAGAGATAGGGGTATACCGCCCGGACGTTCTGATGTTGACATTGAAGAAATGAAACAGGACAAAAACCGATGGAGGGTTGACACCTATTTAAATGAAACCCTACGTCCACGAGCTGTCCGTTCAGTAGAACATTATGACAACAAGATTTTCCTCGGTATTTTCAAGCAAAACCACAAAAATGCGCTTGTAGTACAGTTGGCTTCCATTCTGATATTGTTGCTATTAGGTAGAATGATGGATTATCCTGTATTCAGGATTCCGGCGGGCGCTTCTATTTTTATATTGGCCAGTATTTTTGTTGCTATGGTTGGAGCAGTCAATTATTGGCTACATGAGTGGCGAGCAACGATAGTCATCCTAATGCTGATTGGGTTGAACTATCTTTCGAAAATTCCCTACTTCAATTACCCCAACCGTGCTTATGGATTGACCTACACCGAAGAAAAGTCACCCTATTCAGTAGAGGAGATGGCAGCCATTGGAGATTCAGCAACACTGGCAAAAGATATAGCACAAACGCTGGAGGTTTTAAACAACTGGAGAAGCAAATTTGGAGAAGCAAATCCCAAGATGGTCATCACCACTGTGAGTGGAGGAGGATTAAAAGCTTCAGTTTGGACCATGAACGTCTTGCAAAAGGCCGACAGTTTGACCTCGGGAAAAATGATGGACAATTCGGTGTTATTCACAGGTGCCAGTGGTGGGATGATTGGTGCATCTTATTTCCGTGAATTGTATCTCCGACATACCCGGGATAGCAGCCTGTCCCCTTACAAATTTGAATACCTGGAATCAATATCCAAGGACCTGCTCAATTCAGTGGCTTTTTCCATCGTTTCCAACGATCTTTTTATGCCGCTGAGTTACTTCGATTATGAAGGGAAAGAATATGTGCGAGACCGAGGGTATATATTTGAAAGGCAATTCAATGAAAACACGGCCAGTATTTTGGACAAACCATTACATGCCTACCGAGAACCAGAATTGAAAGGGCAGATTCCAATGTTGATCGTTTCGCCTTCTATCGTAAATGACGCGAGGCGAATGTTGATTTCACCATTAGGGGTTTCTTATTTGACAGGAAGTCGCTTGCAGGTAACCGAGGATAAACAAGTTGAATACGACGCGGTCGATTTTAGAAGGATTTACGGAGCACAAGGCGCCGACAGTTTGCGCTTTACAACCGCCCTGCGCATGAATGCAACTTACCCCTACATATTACCCAATGTACATCTTCCTAGTGAACCGGAAATTGAAGTCATGGACGCAGGTTTTCGTGATAACCTTGGCTTGCTTTCCGCTACTCGCTTTTTGCAAGTTTTTAAAAATTGGATTTTGGAAAATACCAGTGGGGTAGTGCTGATACAAATTTCTAGTATTAAGGAGCATCGTGATATTCCACCCAGTAATAACCAGGGCTTTTTAGAGTCTTTATCCAATCCCCTTGGGATTTTGGGTCATATCATTCGTTTGCAGGATTTTGAGAGGGACGCCAATCTCGGATTTGTATACGATATCTTGGGGCAGGAGAATCTTGATATCGTTCGTTTCCATTATTTGCCCGGACCGGAAGCTGAGCGGGCTTCTATGACCTTCCATTTAACCAGAAGAGAAAAAACAGATATCATTACTGCGTTTGATCTGCCTTTCAATCAGGAAAGTCTGCGACAGTTGCAAACCTTACTGGCCGCTTCATCTCAGGCCCAATAAACTATTATGGATGTGGTACGTTATTTCATCCCAAATTAAAAGCAATGTACCATATACCTGCTTCTGTAATTGAAAAGGCAATATCCTATCCGGCTTTCCGTGAATTGAGTCAACAAATGGCGGAAGAAGGATTCACTTCCGGACCTAATCAAAGTCCAATCATGATTCGTTACACGGAAATTAATGATTTCAGAATGAATCGCCTGGATAGGACCACAAAGATACTTCCAGAGGTAACTGAATTAATCCAGGCCATTGATCAGCCCCTCTTATTTTTAACCATTACGGAAGCATGGTGTGGTGACGGTGCTCAGATATTGCCGGTAATTGAAAAGTTGGCAAGCATAAACGATAAAATAGTACATAAACTCATCTTCAGAGATGAAAATCCTGAGGTCATGGATAATTTCCTTACCAACGGAGCACGTAGTATTCCTATTATCGTTATCGCAGATCCAAACTCAGGAAAGGTGCTAGGGCATTGGGGGCCACGACCCAAAAAGGCGCATCAATTGATCATGGATACTAAAAAACTGCTGGCGAGCATCGAAGATGAAAAGCAAAAAGAACAGGCCAAAAACGAAAGCCAGGCGGCCCTTCAAAGCTGGTATGCCAAGGATAAGACCAAAAGTATACAAAGGGAGTTTTTGGAGGAACTGGCTCATCCGGTTTACGGCATTCGGTAGC
>JAGQWW010000103.1 GCA_020436955.1 Saprospiraceae bacterium
GCTTTAATGACAGATAGAATCGTAGGGATAACCGGTGCTACTGTCCCAAGCGTAAGTCGAGCCAGATTGGTGGCCGTGTTCAACATGGATTTCCAGTTTTCGGAACTGGCCATCCTCGTTCCCTGATTGGGTGTACCAAACATCACCAGGGTATCGAGTACAAAAGGAGCTTCTTTTAATGGCAACATTGTATTATTGTTGACCCAGGTTTTGTCAAACAAATAACGGGCAACCACCCCACCCCTGCTTCTGGCCAAAACGGTACAAGTTTTCTGTTGCAAGGCGGTAGGCTTTAGCATATGATGCAATTCTTCCGCATTTTGTTGAATACCATGGAAGACAGTCGGCATATTCAATCCCAATACATAGCGACAATATTTCTTTTTGAGACCATCTCTGACTTTTGCCTGGTCAAGGAAGTCATCAAAACCTGCTTCTACTTTGCTGAATAGTCCCGGAAGGGTCAACAATACCGGTTTTTCATCAGCCTGGATGGCTTTGTAAACCGGGTCATCGGTTCCGGAAAGGGTAAACCAACCAGCACCACTGTTTTGCATATTGCCTTCCAGGTCATAGGCCAGGATAGCATATTTCTTATCGCCCAATGGCTCTACCAGATCATTCACCACTTTATCTTTCCATGCATCCGCCCCTTTAAACCATTTAATCACCTTCACCACTACTTTTTTCAACCCATCAAATAAACCACGTTGCATTTGGTCAGGTGTATTCAATGGTATGTTGAAGCTTCTGCCTGCTATCTGTCCGATTGTCCTTTCTCCTGAACAGGTCAATTTATCAAGTTCTGCACTTTCCCAGGAAAAAACCGTTCCGTCCTGGAAATGTCTTTCCACCAACACAGCTCCTTCCAGGCCTTCATCCATGATTTCTACTTCGAGGGACCGACTGGCACCGGCTCTTAAACTTCTGGCAGCACCGATTTCCTCCAATTCAAATTCGTCTACCCAATATTGAGTCTCAGGTGTACGCTCTTTATAGGATTGCTTACTTGTTACTTTGATATGGAAACCCCGGCTCCTGAGCGCGACATTGCCAAAAGTACCCGGAACCAACAAACTGAAAAATTCATCATCACCGGACGAAATTGGACCTTCACTCGATCTTGGCGTTTGAGTCAAATGCTGTTTCAAGAAATCAGATGCAAAGCTCGATTTTTGAATTTTTCCAATCAGTTCAGGATAACTTTCCAGGTCAATTCCATCCCCCTCCAAATCGAGATCATCTAAGTAATCGTGTAGATCCGGATCCAGATGCAGTACCTGGCTTATCTCCGTAGCCATCATATCTTCAAGGATAGTTCGAGTGGTATCCTTTACCTCATCTTGCAATCCTCGACCCAACATTACTTCAAAAAAACCACCAAACAATTTCCAGCGTTCCGGTGCTTTTCCTGCCTTTTGGATTTCTCCTTCTAGTTTTTCAGGTTTGTAGGCCTCACCCAGCGCTTCATATGCACGCAATAGGCCATTTCCATAAATACTGCCATATTCAGTACTGGCATCTGCTGATTGGAAAAGCGCTTGCCTTACTATTTCAGCTTTTTTCCAGGCATTTTCACCGGTATATTTTGAAAGTTCGGTCTTGTATTTTTGAACATATATTGCTGCAGCTGCTGCGATCTGAGGCGTTGCACTGGAAGTACCTCCACCGGTTTTTACGTACAAGGGACCTTTTTCAGGGTCACCGTTCCACCATATAAGATTGGGGGTAAAAGCTGCAAGTGAATATGGCAAGGCAGAATCCGGCCCATAACAGGTCTGCATAAATCTTCCTCCGGCAGCTCGTGCTACCTGATGGTATTTATTTAAATAAGGCTTTTTGTTGTAGGCAGCTCCTACCGCTGCAATAACACGATCATAACGAGCCGGATACAAGGTTTTCTTTGGCAAAATCTTACCTGCCCCTTGAGAAAAATTATTACTGGCAGCAGAGACAATCACTACCCCGGCTTCGTAGGCTCGATTGACAGCCCTGGCCATTACCTTACTCGGAAGTCCGGCCATTGACATGGTGATAACATCACAGCCTTGTTGTATGGCATAATCAACTGCTTTGGCAAAATTCTTTCCTGAAAGCAAGGCTACTGTTTCACTAATCTTGATAGGCAATACCCTGGCATACGGGATAGCACCGAAAAAGCCCTGAAATTCATTATTGGTTTGAGAAAGGTCGACCCAGTTCCCTGCAAGGATGGCCATAGTACCCATTCCGTGACCTTGTTGCTCTGCAATGGCCAGCCAGGCGTCATTATCAATCGCGACATCATTCCCCACATCAAAGCTGGTAGCATTTTTATAATCCAGATTTATGGGATGGATGGGATGGCCGGGTAGATACCCTGTATCGATATGAGCTATTTTAACCACATCGCCTTCATAATATTTTTGACCCGCTAATACTTCAGGAAATACTGACTCGTTTGCCTGCTTTAATTGGCTATGCTCTCTATCCAAATGCCAGACATATGGATTGGCATTGCCTTCATCAATTGGATTTGGGTAAGTGTCAAGATATCCGTGAGCGGTAGCTGACCGCTGTAGATCCTCTGCCTTGTCGAGGGAAAATAAATTGGCAATTAAATCAGGCTCCACAAATTCAATGTCTTCATCCTGATTTTCCAATAGATAGGCATAGGCTTTATCCCAGGGGCCATACCCCGCCAAAGAACGACTTCTAACCATGTTGTCTTTCCATTCAATGGAACGGAACTGCTCTTTTTTGGTCTTTCTTTTTTTACCGGATTTGGAAGCTACCAGCAATTCGTTGGTGGCATATACAGGTTTAGTATTTTCCATATTGGGGGATTTTGAAGGGGTGGTTTGAGTTGGATTGGGCAAATTGTTAACTGTATTTCCTCCATTATCTTCCAGGGCAATCTTGGTTACATCAAGAGGAAATTGTTTTCGAAAGGCATTGCTAATTTTATGGGAAGCCGTCAGATTGGGTTCTTGTAACTGTTTGGTGCGATTGACACCTGAATTAACAGCATCTATGAAAGTGTCATAATTATGTCCTTTCGAAGCTTCAGTTCTTTTATATTCTTCAATAAAATTTTTGGTAAAGACGCCGCTTCCATCAATCTCCTTTGCTGTCTCGTGGCCACGGCTTGCAGAAAGATTCAAAACATACACCTGATAAGCAGCAGATCTGGTTCCGGAAGCTGCTCTAAGGCTCTCAAGTGACTCATTGTTTTTTGCCAACACTTCACGGGCTACTGCCTCATTGATACCTCTATCTATCGCTTGTCCTTTTTGCAATTCGTTCAATTGGGCAAAACGGGACATACCTTCACTATGACAACTATCAGAAACCAAAACCACCCTGATGCTGGGCTGTATTTGCGATAGGCTATTGAAAATCTCATCGTCCAAAAGGAATCCGTCATAAGCTACCCATGATTCATCCTTTCCATCCGTTTCATTGTCAGCCGATGGGTTGTCATCGGTAAATTGAACACCATGGCCGGCATAGGTAATTAGCAGTAATCCACCTTCTTCCAATTGGTTGCCCAGTTCAACTATCTTTCCGGTAATAGCTGTTTTGGTGGCTTCTCCGTTTTCAAGGGTATGGGTCTCATATCCCAGGGAGTCTGCCAGGTTTTTCATGTTCCGCATATCATTCACACATCCGAAAAGTGGCGGAATGTACCCTTTGTAATACTTCGGATCGACATTGTTTATCCCTATGTGAAGGGATACGGCAGTTTGGTTTTTACTCATTGTAACAGGGTTTTGGTTGATTAGGGAAATTGTATTTTCAAGGGCACGGTCTGCTCTTAGCAGTCCATAGCCTAGATTTTGGCTGTAGCCTTTGGTGTCATATTCGGTGGTGTTGCCTATTTTTTCACAACTGTTTTTTAAAATAGCCTTCACTTGGTCGACCGTTAGTGATGGATTTGCAGCATACATTAAGGCAATAACTCCTGCCACACCGGGGCAGCTGGCAGAAGTACCGGTAAATAGATCGTAATAATCATTGGGCGAGAGACCTTCTTTTCCGAGCCGATCTGCCACCAATATGCCGGTGGCTTCTTTAATTTTTAAATCATCCCTAAAGGCAATATCACCGCTTGGGAAACTGCAAAAAGTAGGATCACCATAGTCTGAATAAAATGACCGTTTATTTCGGTGATTGACCGAATTGATCGCCAGGACTTCAGGTGCAGAAGCATACCCGTCATTTTTTACCGGTTCATTTCCATTGCCTGCTGCAAATACAATAGGCGTACCCTTTCCTTTTCTTCCAAACTTCCTGGCAAATTCAAAGGCTGTTTTGGTGTGATCGGGTAAAGGGAAATACATATCGTTGTCTGAAGGATCGTCGATTTTACCGTCCGGAGGTCCCCAACTGCAACTGATTACATCGGCACCGTTTTTTACGGCCCAATAAATAGCTTCAGATTGGTAAATGGAACCCAATCCGGTTATTCGAATGGGCATCAGGTATGCTTCCGGCGCCACGCCAGGAGCGTATCTATCAGCTGAGCAAGCAATACTGGAACAGGCCGTCCCATGACCCTCATTATACAAATGCAGAGGAAATCCGTCTCCGGATTTATCCATCATATCTTTTGGGAAAACAATCTTTCCTGAAAATGCCGGATGATTGGGTTCAATACCATCATCGATGACAGCGATAGTGGAACCGGCTCCTTTTGAATGCAACCAGGCTTTAGATAATCCTGTTTTTTGCCGCCACCAATCACTTGCTAAATTGCCATGCTGTAGGTCACCGACTTGCGAACCCCTGTCTGTGGATCTTAATTTAGTGACCAATTCAGGATGGCAATATTTTATTTCAGGCTCATAAAGTAGCTCCGTACAGATATCGAAAATGTCTCTTCCAAGGTCCAGGGTCGATTCCAGGAAATAAACATTTTCACCAAAGTGCATGGGGCGCTTAGATTGTAAATGAAATTTTTCAAGAATTCGATTTGAGAAAGAAGCAGGTACCCCTTCATGAAATTGCAGAAATATATTCTCCGTGTAGATTTGATAAAAGCCTGTGTTGGAATAAGTAAAAACGGTCCCGATGTATCGGATATTGGTGTTTTTCTCACCACGCACCAATAACTTAAAATCATCGCGGGAAATCTCACATTTCAATGGCACCTCAAAAATGTAAACATCAGACTCAGGGAAGGAGGCAACAAAATCAATCTCATTAGCATACGGCGCTGTTGATTGCATCCTTTCAAATTCCAGGAAAGGATCTACTCCTTTTTTAAATCGAATTACAAAGAGCGTCTTGCTCTCTTCCAGTATAATCGGATTTTGGAGGTTACCGTTGTAAAAGATTGTACGGTTAGCCATAAAAATTATTGTATTCTACTCACTTCCACGTTCAAACTGCCCCAATTATTCCAATAAAAATGTTTGTTGTCGTTTGCAAAAAAATATAGGTCTCCTTCAGTAACAGGTTCATATTTTTCCAATCCGGAACCAATGGCAAAATGGTGGTTTTCATCTTTCCCTACAGTGCCACAAAGCGTGAAACACTTTGCTGAAGGGACTCGTTTGGACCAGATACTTAGGAAGATATTTTTATACCCGGATGATTTAGAAGGGATACCCATGTCGTACCAACACTGCCCTGATGGGACTTCAAAGCGATATACCTCACCTTTTTTCACATGAAGGACAGGATTTGCACTATGCTTTTTGGAAGCTTTAACTTTTACAACTGCAGTTTGGTTAATTTCAAGGGTCATAGCAGGGTGTTTCATACTTAACTACCTGTATATCTATACGATATACATAAATAAAGTTTTGAATTTTGCTGCCTGTTTTTAGTTATTTTACCTTTTAGGCATTGGATGAATGCCTCCTGAATTCTGCTGGAAAGCGAATAATTTTGTGGATATTTTAGATGGGTTCCTTAAAAATACTGAAATTATAATGTTAAGTCAAGTTTTGGAAAAAGGATAATCCTTATTCATTGCAATATTTTTTGAACCGCGATTTCTCCTTACTTTCAATTTTGATTAGTCTTGTGTCTATGATTTCCATTTGCATCCCTGTTTACAATTTTGATATCAGAACCTTGGTGAAGACTCTTCACCAACAGGCTGCACAATTAGGTTTAGACTATGAAATCATCCTTTTAGACGATGCTTCGGAAGACCAGTTTATCTTCCTAAACCGTGAGATTGCCGCTTTGGACCATGTAAGATGGATGGAACTCCCAACCAATTTGGGACGGTCTAAAATCAGAAATCAACTTGCTTCCCTGGCTCATTTTCCGAATTTGATTTTCATGGATTGTGATTCGAAAGTGGTTGGAGATGACTATTTGAAAAATTATATAGAAGCTATCGATGCGGATGTTCAGGTTATTTGTGGAGGAAGAACGCACGAAACTACCCCACCACCTCCTCAGGAATACCTGCGATGGATATATGGGAAAAGCAGAGAGGAGAAATCCGCTGCAGAGCGTTCCCAACATCCCAATCACTCTTTCATGACAAATAATTTTTTAATAAAAAGGGACCTTTTTGAGACCATAAAATTCGATGAAAACCTCAAAGGGTATGGCCACGAGGACAGTCTTTTTGGATTTGCACTTTTAAAAATGGGAATCACCATTCATCATATTGACAATCCACTGGCCCATATTGGATTGGAGCCGGCTCCGGTTTTTCTCGCCAAAACTGAACAAGGCATCAAAAATCTGCTTTTCATTTATCAAAGCTTTCCGGATTACAAAGAAATGATTGGAGGTATCAGGATACTCAAGGTGTTTCATACCTTAAAGAAATTGGGACTGCATAACATCATAGCCTGGAGGTTCAAGCAAAAAAAGGAAGCCTGGAAAAACAACCTGCTGGGACCTCATCCGGATTTACGCATATTTGACTGGTACAAATTGGGCTTAATTTGTACCCTTGGCAAAGAAAAATAACCTGGATAGAAAATGATTCGATTAAAAAATCTGCTGCTAACGGTTTTCAAAAATGTTACCAGAAGCATTGCCTTCTATCCTTCCCTTATCGCTATTTTCCTCGCCTTTTTGGCATTTTTTACCCTGTTTTTAGAGCAATACGGATACACTGAGATAGTTTATGAAAAGCTAAGTTTCCTGGTTATTTACGACATCGATACCGCTCGAACTTTATTAAGTGTGCTTATTGGAAGCACCATATCGCTTACCGTTTTTAGCTTTTCCATGGTGATGATCTTGCTGAACCAGGCAGCCTCCTACTTTTCGCCCAGATTGTTACCGGGACTTATTTCCAACAAAAGTCATCAAATTGTATTGGGATTTTATTTGGGCACCATCGCTTATTGTCTTCTTATTCTCATCAATATCAGTCAAAAGCCGGAAAGCAATTTCCCCGGTTTTGCTGTTTTATTAGCCATGGTATTGGGGCTTACCTGTATGGGATTGTTTGTTTATTTTATCCACTCTATCTCTACCTCCATCCAGGCATCCAATGTACTGAGAAGGATTTATGATGACACTAAAAAAGATATCCAGGATCTTTTAAACGAATCGAATGAAGAACCTGATGATGTCAAAGCTTCGGACATAGACATTAGTGAAACCTGCCTGGTTTCTAATCAAACCGGTTACCTTCAAAACATCCAATCCCAAAGCTTGCTGGAGTTGGCGGTGAATCACGATTTTAAATTAAAAATGGATGTTGCCAGAGGCATGTTTGTCATGGAGCAGGTACCAATTGCCTATCTTTCAAAAAGCCTCGACGATGATATGAAAAGTGAGATCCTCTCCTGCTTTTCTTTTTCTACTCGTGAATTGGTGAGGGAAAACTATGTCCTGGGGTTCAAGCAAATTACAGAGATTGCAGTTAAGGCAATGAGCCCGGGTATTAATGATCCCGGCACCGCACTTATCGCCATTGACTACCTCACCGAACTATTTGCCGACCGGATGAAAGTCAAGGACCAGGAAGTATTATTTGATAAAAATGGAACTGCTCGCATCCTTTTCGACACGGTCAAATTTCGGGATTTGCTCTACAATGTTTTTGCATCCCTAAGGCAATATTCCAAGCATGATGTGGTCATCGTCCAAAAGCTTTTGGTGATGCTTAAGTTTCTAAGTTATCAAAAAGGATTGTCGAAATACAAGGATGCTATAAAACAGGAAATTGAAAACCTGATGGAAGATGCTAAAAGTGCTATTGCTAATAAACACGATTTAAAGGTCATTGAAAACCTGGC
>JAGQWW010000104.1 GCA_020436955.1 Saprospiraceae bacterium
AAAGACCAGTTACTATTACCAATAGAATGCTTTGTAAGTATTTCATTATTAGTTAATTATAATGTGTGCAATTTGTTTGGCTATTTCCATTTCATTAGTGCGGTCTCCGACATTGCTCAGAAAGCTAATGACCCATTCGCCATTGGCTATATTGATGAGCATGGATTTGTATCCTTCTGTCCTACCGCCATGGATGATATAGGATTGATTAATGTCCAGATTCCCCATTTTACTTTCTTTTCCGGGTTCAACTATTACCCATCCATAGCCATATTGTAATTGGTCCGAGATGCCCTCCAGGTGATTCTTTTTGATAAGCTGGAGGGAATTTTTGCTCAAGTATCCGGGATTATCCATTACTAAAGCCCAGCGATTAAGGTCGGCAGCTGTTGAAAATATTCGACGCCCCAGGCTCAAATCGATGAATGAATTTTCCATCCACTCTTCTTTTTGATCATCGTATTGGTATCCAGTTGCCAGTTTTGCAATAATCTGCTCATTGTTATCAGCCGAAAGGGTATTTGAAAGTCCTAAGGGCTGGGTGAGTTTCTCCTTCAAAATTTGCCGAAAAGACATTTGATAGGTTTCTTCTAAAATTATAGCCAACAGATGGTAAGCAAAATTGCTGTAATGAAATTGAGTCCCTGGCGCTGCTACTGTCGGTAATTTGCTGATGAAGTCTACATATTCAGCATTGGTAAATCGGAGGCGTTTGAGCTTTAAAGATTGTTTGGCTTTTAAATCAGCTCCAACCTGATTATAGTCCCCCAAACCACTGGTATGACAAAGTAGCTGGTGAATGGTGATTTGTTTGTCAAAGCTGCCATTGAAAGAAAAGGAAGTCAATACATCAGATAATTTGTCTTCCAGATCCAATTTACCTTCTTCAACCGCCTTCATGATGAGTGCTGCAGTCATGGATTTGTTAAGAGAAGCAATATCAAATTTCACATCGGAAGTTACCGGTATGTTCCAGGTACGGTCTGCAAAACCTAAGTAATTTTCGTAAACAATTTCTCCTTCGTGACTGATGACAATTCCACCATGAAATAGGTCTCGATTGTTCCAATCTTTTAAAAGAGAATCGATATGATTGAGATTTTTATCCTTTGTGCTCAATCCGCCATTTTCTTGCCCTTGACATCCGCCTGTAATAGCAAAAGCCAGCAAGGAAAAAAGTATGGTAAAGATGTTTTTCATCTATTAAATTTTTGTGCAAGTATGTATGTAAAAATGCAGTAATTGCGAGCGTTTTTAAGGAATTGGGATGAATTTTTACCATGAGGGATGAATAAAAACTCAATGCAGAAAATCTACCTGATATTGTTTGGAAACAGGAATAGAATGTCCGGCGATTTCCAGTGTCACTTTCCCCTTTGCTTGCTTAATGGCATCAATGCTTACCATGTTGATGAGGTAACTCCGATGGCACCTTTTGATTGCAGGAAATTTTTCCAGTTCCTGTTCAAGTGTTTTAAATGGTTTTCGAATAAGGTGTTGGGAAGGATGGTCATTAAAAAGGTAAAAGATAGTGATGTAGTTTTCAGCGGCGTTGGCATACAGGAAATTTTCTGGATTAATTTTCAATTGGTCCTTACCATTTTCTGATTGGAAAGTGAAAATTGGGGCAACCGATTTTTGTGGTCGAAGTATCCTGCCTAACATCAGATATAATAAAAGTGGCAAGGCCATTAATAGGGGAAACTCTTTTATAATGAGGAAATAGGCCTCAAGATTCCATTCTTGCCAGTTCCAAAAGAAATTGAACATCAAAAAGGTGAGCTGACTGTCTAAAAAGATAAGCAAAAGGTACCAAGCCACTTTTGACCTGTAGGTAGTAAGGTTGATTTTGGGTTTGACCAACCATTCAAATGTCACAAAAAAAAGGAAGGTCAACACTCCAAAACTCAGGCTTCTAAAAAGATGGGAATGTCCGGAGTAGGATAATCCTTTTTGGATACCAAAAGCATCAAGGAAATACAGAAAATAAAAGACAAGGAATCCGGAGAATAGACCAAGTGTTATCGGGTAATATCCGGATATGGAATTCGAAAAGGATTGTATTACTGATTTTTGATTTAGCATTGAACCCCTGCCTTCATTCAAAGTAATATTTTTTGCTAAAATAAAATATTAATGATGTGCAGCAGTAAAAATCTGTTTTAAACCAGCACTTGTTCCAATTTAGCTTTTAATGCTTTGATTTTAGGTTGGTAAAAAAGATAGGATAAAAGCTGTCCACCGATGATAGCCAAGACCCATTGAAATGGGAAAGGTACAGCAATTACAAAAACAAAAATGGCAAGCAATATACCTGATGCTACCCATTGGATGGAATTGCCGATTTGTGGGAATTTTGGAGTAATGGAAACCCGGTTGTTCTTATATTCCAATTTCAAACGGATCGCGTCTCCTTTTTCGATGATGAATTAGCCATCTTTATGTTCATAAAAGGTAAGGATTCCCATCTCCCGCAAGGCTTTTTTGATATCATCCTTGCTGTTTATTTCTTTCTTGATGTAGAAATTTTCATCTAAAATTTCGTTCTTCATAGCGTTTTAAAAGGGTAAAGTTTCCAATAGTTTATTACTGCAGTAAAAGTATAAAGTGCCCTATGAATTGCTCAATTCATTTTCTAATTTTTCAAGTATGGTTCTCGCTTTTTCTATCAAAATTTGATTGCTTTTACATTGTATAGTTGCTAAGTTAAACCTGAGTACTATTTGGTTGATAAATTGGAGACTGTTTTCAGGATTTCCCAATATCCTTTCAACTGAATCCCGATGTTGCTTTCTTTTGCTCTTGGCAGTTGTCAAATTGCCTTCAAATTGTGTCAAGGCCTCCACTAATTTGTCAGTATAACCATAAGAAGCAAAATCACTGTGTTTGATAACGGAAGGAACCATTATTTGGTCTATCAAATAAGTGTTGTTGTTTTTAGTAATGTCCATAAAGGTTTGCATGGATTGGTTGAACCGAAGCAAATCCTTTTTTAAATCCTGATTGTCAAGAATGTTAATTTCCCCTGAAGCAATCATTTCTGTCAGGCTGGAAATCTGGTTGGTAAAAGTAGTCCGAATGGATACGTCATTTATCCTTTTAAAAATGGAGTCCAATTGGGTAAACCCATGATTGTTGTAATGTTCAATGATAACTTCAATGTCCTCTATGACCAATTGCTGAATCTCGATATAGGTTTCCATCGCACTGATCTGCGTTTGGAATTCCTCCTGCAGGTTTTGCAATAATATCCGTTCCTTCCGTTGAATCTTCTGATCCTCGTTCCAATTATTGATTTGTAGCGCCAGCAGTATTCCGATGACTACGAGTACGATTTCTCCAATGGCATACTTCAGGTATTTGCCTATACTACCATTGCCTAATAAAGTAAGCCTTATTTTTCTGAAAAAGGATAACATGGAGGGAAGGTAGGGATTTTTGAGGTATGAAGTATGAAGTAGGAGGTATGAGGTATGAGATGGGATATGGGATTGGGGATTAGAGATGGAGGATGGAGGATGGAAGATGAAGGATATTTACGATTTACGAGTGACGAATTACGAATAGCGAATTGCGAAAGGCCAAAAGCTAATAGCCAACAGCCAACAGCCACCAAAGACTAAAGACCAATGACCACCATGAAACCCAATCTATCATTAACTGTCGACCCCAAAGTGGCCCATACTTTTGAAAAGTATCCACCACACATTTTGCCTAAGATGCTGCTATTGAGGGCTTTGATTTTGGAAACAGCAGCTGATTTACCTACTGTTTCTTCCTTGGAAGAGACGCTTAAATGGGGAGAGCCAAGTTATATTACTCCCAAAGGCAGTACTTTGAGGATGGATTGGAAAGAAAAGGCGCCGGAACAATACGCCCTATATTTTAAATGTACCAGCAAGATTGTACCTACAATTAAAGAGGTATTTGGAGATACATTTGAGTATGAAAAAGATAGGGCACTACTTTTCCCAACTGGAAAAAACATACCGAAGGATGCAGTAAAAACCTGTATAGGTTTTGCACTGAGATATCATGAAGTAAAACATCTTCCTTTGTTGGGATGGGAGATTGGGGATGCGGGATTGAAGATGGAGGATGAAGGATGAAAGAATTCACGATGTACGGTTGGAAGCCAATTGAAATTTGCCCTAAAGCTATAGTCGCCCCCCTTGAGGGGGGGAAGGGGGGTGAAAAATGCCCGATTGAAGAATACGTTTAATGAGAAGCTAAAGGCCAATAGCTAACAGCCCCCAAAGACTAAAGACCAAAGACCAACCCAAGCTCCTGGCTTAAATTTTCCGCAAAGTGTGTTAGTGCTTCTGCAATTTGTGAAATCACTTATGGGAATTAGCCGGTAATTTTGTCTTACTAAATCAAAAAAAGATGGCAGAGAAGACATTGCATGTAAGGAGTATTAGCCAGGTTCATGAATTGCTTGGGATGCCTAAGCCAAAGCACCCTTTGATTTCATTGATTGATGTGAGTCAAATGGCCATTCCGGAACAATACGTTGGGGTAAAAATCCAGGCAGAATTTTACCAGGTTTCCCTGAAGGATAAAAGTTGTGGCGTTGAATACGGTCGAAATTCCTTTGATTTTGATGAAGGGGTGATGGTGTTTTCTGCTCCCAGACAGGTCAGTACTTTTACGGAGACGATTGAAAAAGGTAACATCACCGGCTGGATGTTGATTTTTCACCCTGACTTAATCAGAGGAACGCACCTGGGAGACACGATTGACGATTTCTCCTTTTTTGATTATGGTGTGTTTGAGGCTTTACACCTTTCAGATGAAGAGGAAGACACCGTCAGCGTAGTGGTCAAAAACATTCAACAGGAATATGAACAGCGGATCGATAACCATAGTCAAAGAGTCATTATTTCAAATCTCGAACTTTTGTTGAGTTATTGCCTGCGATTTTATGAAAGGCAATTTAATACCAGAACTGCTGCGAATAAGGACGTTGTAGCTGATTTTGAGAAGGAGCTAAAAGGGTATTTTGAAAAAGAATTACAGTTGGAGCATGGTACACCCTCCATTGCCTATTTTGCCGAAAAGGCACATCTTTCCCAACATTACTTTAGTGACCTTTTGAAAAAAGAAACCGGAAGAAGTGCAAAAGACCACATCAATGACTTCCTTGTAGAAAAGGCAAAACACCTTTTGTTATCCGACAATAGGTCGGTCAGTGAAATAGCTTATGACCTGGGTTTTAACTATCCGCATTATTTCACGCGCCTTTTCAAATCAAAAACCGGTGTCACTCCCGTAAGCTTCCGCAATCTGAACTAGATTTGGCTAACTCCTAAATAAACTCTTATATTCCATTCTTTTTTGAACAAAACAACCACAGGATTATTCCTGTTTTCATCTAAAAACCCACAATTATGACAAACATTGATACAACCAAACCTGTATTGGTAACCGGAGCCACAGGATATGTTGCCGGATGGTTGGTAAAGAAGCTATTGGAAGAAGGTTGTACTGTACATGCAGCAGTTAGGAATCCTGACAAAAAAGAAAAACTTGCTCATCTGGATGCAGTAGCTGCTAAGGCACCTGGCACCATCAAATATTTTAAAGCTGATTTATTGACACCTGGTGCTTACAAGGAGGCCATGGAAGGTTGTGAATTGGTGTATCATACCGCAAGTCCATTCACTTATGATATAAAAGACCCGCAAAAGGAATTGGTCGAACCTGCAGTTCAGGGGACTACCAACGTATTGGAAACCGCAAATGTAGTGCCTTCTGTAAAAAAGGTGGTAGTAACCAGCAGTTGTGTTTCTATTTACAATGATGCAACCGACGCCAAAGATGCCCCGGGTGGAGTCCTAAATGAAGACTTCTGGAACAATTCTGCTTCCCTGGATTATCAGCCATATTCACTATCAAAGACATTGGCTGAGAAAAAAGCCTGGGAGATAGCCAAGAACCAGGATCGCTGGGAACTAGTCACCATAAATCCTTCTTTCGTTTTAGGCCCACCGCTCAATCCAACCTCTAATTCTTCAGAAAGCATGAATATTCTGAAGCAAATGGGAGATGGAACCTATAAAAGTGGATTTCCGAAATTAAGTGTAGGGATGGTAGATGTTCGTGATGTAGCAGAAGCGCATTACAAAGCCGGCTTTGTACCTCAGGCAAAAGGAAGATATATCACTTCAGGACACAATACGGATTTCTATGAAATGGGAATGGCCCTACGCGAAAAATATGGCGACCAACTTCCGCTTGGAAAAGGCGCGGTCCCTAAATGGTTGTTAATGATCATGGGCCCCTTTATCGATAAAAAACTGTCCAGAAGGTTTATCAAAAACAATATGAATGTCCCTTTAAAACTCGATAATTCCAAAATCAAAAAAGACCTTGGCATGACCTTCCGACCTATGGCTCAAACCATGCAAGATGGCATGCAAGCATTGATTGAAGAAGGAATTGTAAAGACGAAATAGGGAATGTGGGGAATGTGGGGGAATGGGTTAATGGGTTAATGGAATTTACGATTTACGAAAAAAAACCGCATCACGCACCACGCATTCCGCATCCCACATTCCGCATTCCGCTAAAAAAAAATCATGAAATCCTTCATTATTGCATTACCATTTGCTGCTTCGCTATTTGGCCTCTTAGGATGTCAATCTATACCTGATGGAGTAACACCTGTTAGTCCGTTTGATGCTGACAAATACCTTGGTAAGTGGTACGAAATCGCACGATTTGATTTCAGATTTGAAAAAGATCTGAATAATACGACTGCCACCTATACCAAGCGCGATGATGGCAAAATCGGCGTGCTCAATCGTGGTTTTAATTATGTAAAAGACAAATGGGAAGAAGCAAAAGGGAAAGCCCGATTCCGAGGAGATTCAAATGTTGCTGCCCTGGAAGTCTCCTTTTTTGGACCCTTCTATGCCGGATACAATGTAATTGCACTGGAAGGAAATTATGAGTATGCCCTTATAGCTGGCAGTAGTCTGGATTATATGTGGATTCTAAGTCGTACTACCACCATCCCGGAAGATATCAAACAGCAATTCCTCGAAAAAGCCCAATCTTTAGGCTACCATACGGATAACTTGATTTGGGTGGAGCATGAATGAGGTTGGAAGTATGATGTATGAAATATGAAGTATGAGGTATGAGGTATGAGGTATGATGGGGGATTGGGGATCGGAGATGGAAGATGAAAGATGGAGGATGAAAGATATTTACGAATTACGGTTTACGATGTACGATAAGCCAAAGACTAAAGACCAAAGACCAAATTTTCCCACTCACAAGTACAAGTATCCAGCAACTAGAAACCAGCAGCTAGAAACCAGCATCCAGAAACCAGCAACTAGAAACCAGCATCCAGCATCCACCCCCCCATATGATCCTTCCTTCATGTTTAAAATCATACCGTGAATTGACTCTATTCATTGGTTTCTATTGAAAACAAGGTGAACTTCAGGCTATTGAATAATAAAAGAAATAGTCATGAGAAGATTCAATTTCATATATGTGCTATTTGGGTTGGCTATATGGATCTTATCGACAGGTTGCCCCCAGATTAAGGACATAATCGACCCACCTCCTGACACCACTGCTGGTGATACTTTATGGATACATGAAATGGTTGGTACCGATTCCCTGTTTATGCTTCACTCACTTGCTTTAGGTCATAACGGATATGTCTATTATGGCGTAGGTGGAGGTACCCTGCATTGGACCGCAGCCAGAATACGTGCACTCAATCCAGACAACGGAAACATGGTTTGGGAATCTGAAAGAATGGATAATATTGGTATCAATAGTGAAATAATGGTCGATGACGATGGTACCGTGTACGCACTTGGAGCTTATAAACTATATGCTTTCGATGGAAATACCGGAGCTACCAAATGGATTTGGGAAGTTCCACAAACCCTTCCTAATCCTGATAATCCTACACAGGATATTTATACATATGGTACCGCTGGACAATTAGCTTTGACTGATGATGGTAATATTCTTACCTCTACCAGTGGAAGTGGAGTCTACAGTCGATGCATTTACCTAATCAATAAGTTTGGAGATAAGGTATTTCATAATCTGAATGCCAATGGTTGGGGTGTAGAAGGACCCTTTGCAATTGGTAAAAACAATATGGCTTATTATTATTCCCGAAATATCAATAGTAACAATCTGGGTATGAGGGTAGTTGCTTTGA
>JAGQWW010000105.1 GCA_020436955.1 Saprospiraceae bacterium
TCAAAAAGCTGACTCAAAATATTGGTCGCTTCCTGAAGGTAACCACCGGGATTCTGTCTTAGATCGATGATAAGATTTTCCATACCCTTATTTTCTACAAGGTCTTCCATAGACTTCATAAAATCTTCATAAGTCGTAGCAGAAAAGCGATTCACCTTTATCATCCCGGTTTTATTGTCAACCATGAAATGAGCATCCACGCTATTGGTAGGAATCTTATCTCTCATTACCGTAAATTTCTTGATATTTTCAGCACCGCCTCTCAAAATGCCAAGGGTCACCTTGGTGCCTTTCTCTCCGCGCAAGTATTCTACAATTTCATCTGAGTTCAAATTCTTGCCCGCAATGATGGAATCTTCTACCTGCACTATCTTGTCTCCTGTAAGAATACCGGCTATCTCTGACGGGCCACCATTTAAAGGAGAAACAACCACGATGGTATCATCCAGCAACATAAATTCTATGCCGATACCGTCAAAATTGCCTTGTAATTGTTCGTTTACTTCTCTTAATTCCTCTTTTGAAATATAGGATGAATGGGGATCCAATTGGCGCAACAATTCTTCAATAGCAGTCTCGACCAGGTCTTCACTTTCCACATCCTCCACATATTTTGCATCAATGTATCGGACCAATTCTTCTATACGACCATAACCCAGACTTTGTCCATCATCGATGGGCTCCTCTTTGATGACCAAGGGTTGATTTTCCGACAATTTTAGACCTGTATACATGCCTATCACCAGGGCAGCAGCTACTAATGTCGGCAACCAGATTTGCCATCTTTTTAAATCCTTATTATCTTCCTCTTGCATGTAAAAGATGATGGTAACAAAATAATGAACGTAAAAATAAACCTAAGCCGTTTAAAATAGTTCGTTCGATTGCTTGCAAAAGTAGGCAATTTAATAAGACCTTTACCAAAAGTAAAGGCTTTAGCCTTTTCCAATGCCTAAAATTTCGTTAATGGAGAATTTGGACAAACTGGATCATAACATTCTGGCCATCTTGATGAAAGATGCAGAGTTATCTTATAAAGATATTGCAAGTCAACTTTTTGTGTCACCGGGTACCGTTCATGTTCGGGTAAAAAAAATGAAAGAGTTGGGCATTATCAAAGGCACCTACATCCAGGTGGATTATGATAAACTCGGATTTGATATTGCAGCATTCCTTGGCATTTACCTGGACAAAAGCAGTCTGTACGATGATGTAGCTGAACAATTGACGAAGATACCAGAGGTTGTAGGCGTACATTATACCACCGGGCTTTACAATATCTTTGCAAAGATAATCTGCAAGGATACTACCCATCTGAGACAGGTATTACACGATAAGATTCAAAACATTTCAGGTATACAAAGAACTGAGACCTTTATCTCGCTGCAGGAGTCGATAGATCGACCACTTCAAATTTTAAAACAACTGCCCTAATTTTATTTTTGGAACAGATTTTAATATTAAAAGATAGAAAGTTGCGTTTTACTGTTCCCCGCTCAGAAAATTCTGTAAAATGTCCCTTAGACTAGGTCCGATTTTAAGTCTGTTTATTTGTTTGTTCTGCTTGTTCAATGTTCAAGGACAGGATCGGGTTTACCAGGGCTACCGATTACATTTATCAGGACTTAAAGTAATAGAAAAAAATACTCAGGGAGCTACCATTGCCTTTACTGCGGTTAACACAGGAAAACATGCAATTGATACTGAGCAAAAAGAGCAATTGGAACTTTTGGTCTTGAATTTTGACCCATCATTGTTACAACTGGAATATGTTCAAGACGACAAACCGCTTTTAGATGCATTTTTTAAAAGAACATTTCTATTAGAGCCCGGTGCTTATATCCAAATAAATGATTTGAAATTAGAGGCACCTGTGAAAGAAATGACAGCACCGACTTTTAAGGTACCAAAACCTGCAAAAAAAGATAGCAGCAAAGTAGAACCAAACAAGGAACTTCCCAATAATGAGAATCAAAGTCAGGATACCCTCCTAACAACAGAAAAGGAAAAAACTTCAGAGGCAAAGGAAGAAAAAGATATCATCCTCGTAGCACCTGAAATTGACCGCAGACCGATAGAAGAATTGCTGGAAGAGAAAAACTCCTGTCCCGATTTGGTTTTTGACACCTTGAAGGTGATTAAAAAAACTGACCGTACAGCCTGGGTAGAATTTACTATTAAAAATATAGGAAAGGGACCCGCTCAGTTGTACAACAAGGGAACTGAGGAACGACCTTTCGGAATTCGAGCCTTCATCTCCGGCTCAACTTTTATTTCAAAAGGATCGGTAACCATAGGTGGCCACACTATTGATAAAGGACTAGGAGAGACCATCGGAATTTTACATCCCGGAGAAGTGTACAAGGAAACAGTTCAATTTGACATCAGGAAAATGACGAGGTATATGCCTGTGTTGATTCTATCGCTGGATGCCTTTTTGAAATTGAGGGAATGTGACCGAACCAACAATACTTCCCATATAATTTTTGAATAGAAAAAAGGTTCTGATCCGGTATCGAATCAGAACCTTTTATGTTTCATGGTCCAAAACGCAAGTTTTGGATTACTCTTTTTTAGTACTCATCTTCATTAAAAAGAAAGTCATCTTTTCTGGGGTAATCGGGCCAGATCTCCTCCATACTTTCATACAACTCCCCTTCATCTTCCATCTCCTGAAGGTTCTCGATGACTTCAAGTGGCGATCCAGAACGAACCGCATAATCGATTAATTCATCCCGGGTTGCCGGCCATGGAGCATCTTCCAGATGATGAGCGAGTTCCAATGTCCAATACATAAATTTAGATTGTAGTTTTAAAAAATCTTCTAATCTTTAAACGAATAACCACATTAGAAGTAACAATTCATCAAATAGTTTAATGGAAGCGGATTTTTCTGCTGCCCTGATTTGGCCGCAAATGTAAAAAACAGATTTAATTGTAACAACCTAATTTTTCAAACAAAATTTTAAAAAACAGGCAAAACTGTATTTTTCTTGCAGAAAACCACTTTAAATGATAATCAAGCAAACATCAAAGATGTTGCCATATGCAAGAAATACTCCTTATTCATTAACATAGAAATAATTGCAATGTGTAGTCGCTTGGAGACCAAACAGATTAATGGCTCGTTTCCTTTATTCTCTCCATTCCGGCTTTAGCTTGTTGATGGAGTGCTGTTTTGTGTTCTTCAGGATGAATATTAGTACAAACGTCAAAATACTGAAGGGCCGCTTTGGTATTGTGAACCGATTCAAATAACAAACCAGCTTGCAAGGCAGCATTACAGGCAAAATAATATGGAGCATTTCTACCCTCCTCGATGGTTTGGCTGTAATAACGGATGGCCTCATTGGTTTTACCCATCTTGTGTAAAATACGACCCATGCGATAGGTAAACTCAAGTTGGCCTCTTTGCCCAGTAAATTCGGAACTGGTTTTAGCCAGCAATTGCTCGTAGGCTTTTTTATAATACCCGCCATCGAATAGTAATCTTGCTTTTAACAAGGTTAGATCCGGTATATAATTAGATTTAGCGTCCTGTTCTGCATTTTTATCTCCTCCAACTACCAGATTCCCTTTTGAAAGCACCTTTTTCCTGTACGTCTCAAAAAGTGTATTATTACCTTTCATCAGCGCGGACCATGCCAGTTTCTGGTATGCTTCTTTTATAAAATGGCGACCATGAAATCTATCCAGGAAACGATGAAAGTATTGATCCGAGTCCTGGTCAAGGCGTCGAAGTTTGGCAGTGCCCAGCATAAAATCAAGGTAAGGAAATTCAAAATAGTCTTTCCCCCCTGGTCTGTTTTCCAAAATGGAAATCGCCTCATCATTTCTTCCTGTCCTCATAGCTACATTGGCTAGGGTAAAACACGCTAGCAGACTGGTTTTTGGGTTTAACTTACCTGATTTCAATTGCGACCAGGCTGTCTCTGCATCATTTTCCAGATGCATCAGGAGATAAGAATACAACACCAGCGTTTCTACTTCATAGGTGAATTGGTTGGTCTGGGCGTTTTTAATAACAGCTTCTATCTCTGATTTTCCCTGGTGGATAGTTCCATTGAGACTGGTCAGCAATTCGACACCCCATTTGTAATTGTCGGGGATGGTGCCAACCATTGCATGGAGTATTCCGAGGTCTTTTTTATTGGGCAAAAACCTGGGGAATTTTTCCTCATTTGCTTCAAGGAGTTTAAAGGCTTTATTCACTTCCAAAAAAGCTGTGTAATATTCCTCAAATTTTAGTCTGGCCAGGGCCCAATGCAATCTAATATTAGCCTGTAAATAGAGAAAGTAGGGTGAATTGTCAAGCCCTGAATCTTTTATGATGGCTATTCTATTGTCTTTGTTTTTTTCCAGTGCCTCAAATACGGCTTCATCTTCAGTAATATAAACCGTAAAAAAATCGATATAATTTTCGAGTTGGAGTCTGATAAGGTTATCAGGTTCTTTTGCTCGCATTTCCTCCAAAAGTATTTTAGCTTTTGGGAATCTGAGGTTCATTATTTCCTCATAGGTAGATTGAGCTCTTGGGGAAAAATCGAAATAAGCTTTGCCTGCAAGTTGAGACAAGGAACATAGGAGGAGTGCAAAAATGAGTATAAAGTGTTTCATCATAAAACAGAAAGGCCCTGAAGCAAATACATAACTTTGTTCAGGGCCTTTTAGTATATAAAAAAGAGAAATATTAATCTCCTTCAGGATTCAAGATATCGGTATCTACCAAAACTCTACCACAGTGCTCACAAGCAATAATTTTCTTACGCTGTGAAATTTCCAACTGCACTTGAGGTGGAATCATGTTAAAACAACCTCCACAAGCTTCTCTTTCAACAGTAACTACACTCAAACCGTTTCTGTAACCGTTTCTAATGCGGTCATAAGATTTCAAAAGACGATCCTCGATTTTCTTTCTAGCCTTTTCAGACTTTTTGCGCAATTTATCTTCTTCTTTCTCAGTCTTTTCGATGATGCTATCTAGTTCCACTTTTTTAGCATCCAAATCTTTTGCCTTAGCTTCTTTTCTTTCAAGATTTGTTTCCAACGTCTTTTTCTTAGCATCCAATTGGCCATCATACTCTCTGATTCGTTTTTCAGAAAGTTTGATTTCCAGGTGTTGCATTTCGATTTCCTTGGTAAGGGCTTCGTATTCCCTGTTATTTTTTACGTTGTCAAGCTGTGTCTGATATTTTGATATCAAAGCTTCCGCATCTTTGATATTACCACGGTGCTTGTTGAGCTCGTCTTCAAGTTCTTTCACCTGGCTTTCCAACTTTGTAATCCGGGTTTCCATTCCGGCGATGTCATCCTCAAGGTCAGATACTTCCATAGGAAGTTCACCCTTCATAATTTGGATTTGATCGATTTCGGAATCGACAAGTTGAAGCTCGTATAAAGCTCTTAATTTTTCTGCTACAGTTGCATCTTGGGTTGCTGCTGCCATATTTAGAATAATTGTTTTTTAGACAGGATTGTAAAAAAGCTGTTTTCTTAAAAACCCTTGCTCTTAAAGATAGTTGACCGGATTGGTATTTACCTCGGTCAAATGGAGCGCAAAATTAGGAAATTTATCTGATAATATATCAAACAATAGTTGTTTCGTAAATTGTTCACTCTCATAATGCCCAATATCGGCGATAATCAAGTCTCCGTCAGCATCGAAATACTCGTGGTATTTGTAATCTGCAGTAATAAAAATATCAGCGCCTGCAGCCTTGGCAGCAGGTAAAAGAAAACCTCCTGAACCACCACAAAGCGCAACTCTTTTTATTTTCTTGTCTTGTAATGCAGTGTATTTTACAACACCGGCATCCATATTTTTTTTCAGCATTTTTAAAAAATCCATTTCTTCCATCGCTTCCTCTAATTCACCTACCAATCCGGAACCAACTCCTGTCTGCTGATTTTCGATAGCATGGATGTTATAGCTCAGGTCAATTTCCGATTGTAGTTCAGTCAGGCAGCCAAGTATACTGCCCGTAGCGTTTGAAGGGAAATGAAATTCAATCTTTAAACCAGGTACTCCATCACCATTGTTGTAACGGACCCCTAAGGACGCATAACTAACCTCCTCTTCCCTTCCTGACCACCCTGCGCCTGCTTCATAAAGGGCCTTTCTAACTCCATCACTATTGTCTACAGGAACCGTAATCTCCAATTTTTTCAGATTTTGTTTAGGAGCCAGAACCGAAGTCTTTTCCAGATTAAGCAAAGCTGCGATTTTACTGTTCACACCATTTTCCAACACATTATCCAGATTGGTATGGATGGCATAAATAGCGATATCATTTTTAATAGCTTTGAGTACAGTTCTTTCGATATAATTATTCCCTGTGAGTCTTTTTAGACCTTTAAAAATTATAGGATGGTGGGCGATGACAAGATTACAGCCCTTTTCAATAGCCTCATCGATTACTTCTTCTGTAGAATCCAGACAAATGATAGCTCCCTTTGCCTTTTTCCCTTTATTTCCTACCAACAGTCCCGAATTATCATAAGACTCTTGTAAAGCCGGCGGAGCAATGGATTCCAGGTAACCAATGATTTCCTTAATTTTCATGAAGATTTTATTTTCTGTTCTATGTTAGTGGTAGAGTAGCCATCCATAAAAGCGAGGCTTCTTACTTCTCCACCATGCTGCAAAACCCAGTCACTTCCAATGATTTGTTCAGGGCTCCAGTCACCGCCTTTAACCAGTACATCCGGTGTCAAAATATGAATTAGGTCCAGTGGTGTGTCTTCAGTAAAAATGACAACCAGGTCTACCATTTTTAAAGAAGCCAACATATGAGCCCTGGTGTTTTCATCATTTATAGGCCTATGTGGTCCTTTCAACCTGGATACTGAATCTGAAGAATTCAATCCTATGACCAATTTTGATCCTAATTCCCTGGCCTCTGCCAGATAATGTAAGTGCCCAAAATGAAGTAAATCAAAGCAACCATTGGTAAAGACGATTTTTTCGCCTGCTTGTTTCCAATCAGCCACTGTTTTCGCGGCTTCTTCCCAATTCTTAATTGTAGAACTTATTTGAAAAAAACTCATGATTTAATTTTTTTCCCAAAGGTACTAAAACAGCAAGAGCGACCTTTAGGTTAAGGCCGCTCTTGCTTGCATTATAATTTGGCTGTAATTATCTTCCAGAAAAATCTTTGAATGAAGTGTTTTTATAGTGGTTTCCTGCTACCCATTGCAATTCTTTCTGCAAGGCATCAGGCTCTTTGTAACCTTTTGAAATAGAGATTCTATCAAACTTTTCATTCAGATATACAAATGAAGGATAGCTCAATTTTCCATCCAAAAGAGAGTACGCTAATTGATGTACTCCTCTTCTTCCTGCTTTCACATATTGGAAAGTCATGTTCCTCCATTTTATTTCTTCCTGTTGTTCAGCATCGAACTTCACAGCGTAGAAATTTTTATTCATAAATGCTACGACAGCATCGTCTTTAAATGTGGTCTGGTCCATTCGCTTGCACCATCCACACCAATCAGTATAGCAGTCTACAAAAATCTTCCTTGGCTCCTTTTCACAAGCTTTCACAGCCTCTTCCCAGGTCATCCATTTGATTTCATCTGCAGCTACAGAAGGTGAGGTTGATTCTGACGAATTAATAGTACTTTGTGGCTGAGGATAGATAAAGGCTAAAGAAAAGACTGCAGCCAAGCCAGCAAATAATATTAAAGGAAATGTCTTCCTCATTTTCATGTAATTTTTAAAATAGTGATGCACTAATGGCACGTGTGCTAAAAATATGCCGTATTTGGATTTTGGGTGCAGAGAACAAAATTATAAACTCTTGGTTGAAAAGGCACGTTATTACGTGACAGGATAAGCATTTTAAACTAACCTTAACGAAAAAAGGATGCCTTTGGTAAAGAAAAAGAAAAAAATCGTATTGGCGATAGGAGGTTCCAGTGGTGCTATCTATGCAAAGATACTCATGGATAAGCTTGTGAAATTGTCAGAGCAGTGGGAAGCAGTCGGAGTAATTATGAGCCCCAATGCAAAATTTAACTGGGAGTTTGAAATGGAGAACAGGGATTTTGAAAAATACCCTTTCCAATTTTATGATAAAATGGATTTTATGGCTCCCTTTGCATCCGG
>JAGQWW010000106.1 GCA_020436955.1 Saprospiraceae bacterium
GTGCAGATATTAAAAGCAGGTCAAACCGGCATAAAAGCACATCCATTTCCGGGATTTTCAGCTTTGTATACTTCAGCTATGTTTTCAAGGCAATTGAAAGACAAACAATCCATCGACGATTTGTTGAACTACAGTTTTGGATTAATCTACGCCGGTGCTGTGAGTCTGGCAGTGGCAACTTTTTACTTCCAGGATGAAATCATGAACCTTCTATATGTAGATGCAAATGGTGCATTTGGACCGGTCTTGGGGTGGTTGATGTTTAGTTTTATAGGGGTAGCAGGAACCTATATCCTGGGTACCCTCTTGACGGCCAATGGCGACTTGAAAAGATTGAACTGGCTCTTCGTGATTGGCATAGTGGTCAATCTGGGGCTAAATCTGGTGCTGATACCTTTAAAACAGGCAGAAGGGGCAGCAATTGCTACGGTAGTAACCCAATCCATAGTATTCCTGGGGCAATTTTTTCTGGTGCATAAAGAATTAAAATTTGCCTTTTCTACAACACAAGTACTAAGATTACTTTTCTACCTGGGACTATGCTTTGGACTGGTTTCCGGTATCAAGGTTTTGATACCAATGGACTGGCCGATGGTATTTTTGATAGCCATTTTGGTCCAGTTAGTTTTAGCGGTCCTTTTAAAATTGGTGAATTTTAAATTCCTTTTTGAATTTATTCCCCGTAAATAGCGACATTTGCGGCTGTTTTAAAGCCTTCAAAGGCATATTAAAATTGAAAAACATACATGGAAAATAAAGACAATCTATTGGCAGGCATTGGAATATTATTCCGCAATAGGAAATTTATCCTGACTATCACCGGGATTGTTTTTGTTGGCAGCATTATCATCGCGTTATTGTTGCCGGTTTATTTTAAGTCTTCAACCATCTTCTATGCAGCCAGCCCGGATTTGAGCAATCCTGATAAAATGTTTGGTGGCGGCTCAGGTGAGTCCCAATATTACGGTACCAATGATGATGTGGATAGACTGCTTACCATCGCTCAAGGTAATGAACTGCTGGATTATATGATTAGTGAATTCCATTTGTACAAACATTATGGAATTGATTCGACCAGTCCTAAATCGTCTTTTTATATCCGTGAGAAATTGCTGGGTCTCTACAATGTACAAAAGACCAAGTATGATGCAATTCAACTTTCTGTGGAGGATAAAGATCCAAAATTGGCAGCTGCTATGGCCAATGCGGCAAGGGATAAAATCACGGAAATAGCTAAAAATCTGGTAAAAACCAGTCAAAAGCAGCAGATGGATACCTACAAAGCATCCATCAAAGAAAGTACTGCCCAATTGAATACTTTGGGTGATTCCCTGGCAAAAATGCGTGAGCAATACGGAATTTATAATCCTGAAACGCAGGGAGAGATTTTGGCTACGATGTTAGCAAAAGCTCAGGGAAATGTCTCAGCTTTACAGGGAAAACTAAATGCAATGGTGGATGCTTCCGGTACGCCCAGAGATTCCATCAGAAGAGTAAGTGCAAATCTGAAAGGTGCAGAAGCGCAATTGGCCCAGGTAAAAACAGATGTCGAAAAATTTAACCAGGGAAGTGGTAAGGTTAGCGTTATGACCGAGGAGCATGAAAATGGCAAAAAACAGATTAGTTGGGATTCGGAAAGATTGAAACACTGGGAAGCAGCTTATAGTGCCGATTATCCGGTTATTCATCTGGTTGAGACTGCAGCGGTGCCTATTGTAAAGTCCAGACCTATGCGTACTATCATCGTGTTGGCTTCCACCTTTGTGGCCTTCTTGTTCTCGATTATTGGTGCGTTGATTTATGACCAATATGGAAAAGTGAATTGGAAAGAAGTCATCGATGAATCGGAAAACGGTACAGTGAAAAAATCTTCCAAGGGAATCCTACAAAACAATTAATACATGTCCAGTTTGGCTGCTACATTACAGGTGCCGCGCAAACCGCTGCTATGGGGTTTCGGCATATTGGTAGTGCTCAGCCTTTTCCTTGCCATTACAACTGAATATTATTTCCTGGCAGGAATTCCACTAGCTGCATTGATAGGATTTGTAACTATAACGGACTTCAAACTTGTTTTTTATTTGTTGTTGGCTTGTTTGCCACTATCCATGGAGGTAAATCTTCCTGGTGGATTTGGTACTGACCTGCCTTCCGAACCATTGATGCTATTACTCATGGGAGTGACCATCTTTTATGTGTTGGCGGAATGGCAAAATATAAAAAGCAGGTTTTTGTTACATCCGGTCACCTTGTTGTTACTGTTGCATATTGGTTGGATTGTATTAACTACCATAACCTCCAAGGATTTAGTCATCTCTATAAAGTTTGTCCTAGCTAAAATTTGGTATGTGACAACCTTCTATTTTTTAGCAAGCATTATTTTTAAAAAGCCAAAACGTATCAAAAGGATGGTTTGGGCGGTTACCATTCCAATGGTTTTTACCATTTTGGTTATCCTTTTCAAGCATGCCGGGTATGGATTTTCTTTTGTAAGCATCAACAAGGCTGTATCCCCTTTTTATCGCAATCATGTTTCTTATGCATGTTTGGTAGCTCTGATGTTTCCTATGGTTTGGATGGCTACCGGATGGTACAAAAGATGGTCCTGGAAATGGATGTTTTTAGTGTTGGTGGTATTGATTTCCCTGGTAGGCATATATTTTTCCTACACTAGGGCTGCTTACGTTACCATTTTTATGGCGCTGGGTGGATATTTCATCATAAAGTGGAGATTGGTTAGATATACGTTGCTGGCAGCCATAATTGCTGTTAGTGCTTTGGTTGGGTACCTGGCTTACAACAACAATTACCTTGATTACGCGCCCAATTACAATAAAACCATTACGCATAAAAATTTTGACAACCTACTTGAGGCTACTTATAAGGGTGAAGATATTTCAACCATGGAAAGGGTGTACCGTTGGGTAGCTGCTTTTTATATGAGTAAAGAGGCTCGATTGACAGGGTATGGTCCGGGTAATTTTGTAAACTTTTACAAACCTTATGCAGTTACCAGTTTTATTACCTATGTGAGCGATAATCCGGAACGCTCCGGAGTGCATTGTTACTATTTAATGACCCTGGTGGAACAAGGACTACCCGGCTTTTTGATATTTATACTACTGCTATTTGCAGTATTTATTAAAGGTGAAAACGTTTATCATTCTACCTCAAACAAAGAAAGGCAGAACCTTGTCATGATGGCACTGTTGAGTCTGATAACCATGAGTGGCTTGTTACTGATAAATGACATGGTGGAGACTGACAAACTCGGTCCTTTTTTCTTTATGACCTTTGCTATTATTGTAAATCAGGACATTCAAAATAAAAACCAGGCTTCGAAAACTGAAGATTTATAAGACCCCAAAAATTGAACAAACATGAACTTGAATTTAAAAGGTAAAAACGCATTAGTTTGTGGTAGTAGTAAAGGTATAGGCAAAGCTGCCGCCTTTGAACTGGCCCAGCTCGGTGCAAACGTTACCCTCGTTGCCAGGACAGGTGAAAAACTGGCTGCTGTGAAACAAGAATTACCACGCGTTGCAGGTCAAAACCATGATTTCCTGGTTGCTGATTTTGGAAATATTGCTGACCTTCAAAAAAAAGTATCCGGACTTGTCGCGCTGAAACCCATTCATATATTGGTCAACAATACCGGTGGTCCAGGTGCCAGCCCGTTGATGGATGCTTCTCTGGATGATTTCAAACAAGCATTTCAAAAGCATGTAATTTGTAATCACGTATTGACACGCCTTACCCTAAAAGGAATGAAAGCATCCAAATACGGTCGGATTATCAATATTATCTCAACCTCTGTCAAAGAACCTTTAAATGGATTGGGTGTCTCCAATACCATTCGAAATGCTGTTGCAAATTGGGCCAAGACCCTTTCCAATGAAATTGGACAGACCGGTATCACAGTAAATAATGTATTACCGGGCTTTACCCAAACGGAAAGATTGACAGAACTAATCCAGCATAATGCAGAAGCATCGGGAATGTCGGAAGAGACTATCATGAAAGCCATGCAAGCAGAAGTGCCACTTGGAAGATTTGCAGACCCGAAGGAAATAGCGGCAGCAATTGCATTTTTGGCTTCACCCGCTGCTTCCTACATTACAGGTACTAACCTGGTGGTAGATGGAGGCAGGACTAAAAGCCTATAAAATGGCTATTGGCTATTGGCCTTTAGCTATTTCCATTGATTTTCCAGTTATTGTTGAAAAAAAAACATCCAAAAACATTTTACACCAAAATCAAGACGCTCTAATTTCCAGTAACCAGTAACCAGTAACCAGTAACCAGCAACCAGTAACCAGTAACCAGTAACCAGCCCATGTTTTTTCCGCTAAAAATTGCAAGGCGGTATTTATTTGCAAAGCGCAATACCAATGCCATCAATATCATATCAGGTATTTCGGTGCTTGGTATTACCATTGGTACGGCAGCATTGATTATCGTGCTATCGGTTTTTAATGGGTTTGAAGAGCTACTATCTAAATTATTGGGCGCGTTAAATCCGGACGTGAAAGTCACACCTTATACCGGTAAAACCTTTACACTGGAAGAGGGTCTGCTTGAAAAAATTAGGAACCTTGATGGGGTAGTTGCGGTTTCTGAAACATTGGAGGAAGTAGCATTTTTTGAATACAAGGACAAGAAAGATTTTGGTGTTATAAAAGGAGTAGATGAATATTTCACCACCGTAACTATACTTGATTCTACCATACGTGAAGGGAAAGTTGTTTTTGAAAAGGATGACAGTTATTACGCGGTCGTTGGTGGAGGCATGCGTAATAAGCTTTTTATAGATGTAGATGATCCATTTACAGCACTGGCTGTATATATGCCCAAACGCAACCAACGGGTAGGAGCAATGAGTCAACCCTTCCGAAAAATGTTTGCCTATCCGGTAGGCACCTTTGTCAATCAGCAGGATTATGACCAAAAATATATCCTATCCAGCATTGAATTTACTCGCCAATTATTAGGAGCTCCTGAAGAGTGCTCCGCCTTGGAAATTAAGCTGAAAAATGGTGATAAGGACCAGGCAACCATCAATGCTATCCGGGATATCCTGGGGCCGGATTTTCAACTAAAAAATCGCTACCAGCAGGATGAAGCTTTTATGAAGCTGATGAATGTGGAAAAATGGATGAGCTTCGCTATTCTGGTATTAATGATGATTTTGGTTTCATTCAATATGATTGGTAGCCTTTGGATGATCGTACTGGAAAAGAAATACGACATATCCATCCTGAAAAGTATGGGTACAGACGATACCAATATCCGCAATATCTTTTTGTTGGAAGGATTACTATTGACCCTTGTTGGAATCGTAGTGGGAACCTTACTCGCTGTAGGCTTTTATTGGGCTCAAACTACTTTCGGAATAATTTCTTTCCCAGGCGGTTTTGCCTTTGATTCGTATCCTATTGCCTTACGCCTCTCTGATATTTTCCTGGTTTGGTTTACCGTTGCTATAATTGGATTCCTGGCTTCCATACTGCCAGCCAGACGGGCTAAACAGGTGCCAGCTATGATTAGAGAAGAGTAAGGTTAGAGTTCAAACTCAAATACATATCTTAATTCTGCTCCAAAATGATTACTCCTTTCTCCTTTGGAGTTTGTTATGCCACCAGTTCCAAATTGATAAAATGAAAACAACTCAATAGACTTCCAATGTATCCCAAGTTGGATTTTGTAGTTCAAATTTTGGGAAGCTAGTACTGAAGGATGGACAGCTTCATGACTGGTTTCATTGTTGCCAAAAATTCGGCTTTCCTGTCTGCGATAGTATTGATTGGCCTTTATCTTTACAACGTCTCTCACATCAACCAGAAATTCGAGTAAGATTTTTGTGCCATTATCAAATTCATATGTAGTACCAATTCCAAGATTAATATTGTAATAACTAACATCTAATCTGTTACTATAATAAAATGAATCATAAGGCCACGAGTTTCGAATAACTAATGAAGTGTCAGTGTAAAAAGCAAAGCCATCTGTACCAATATTAGAAGTTAGATAAATAGAAGGCTTTTTTAAGATGTTAAATCTCAAACCTGCACCCACAAATGGGTAGTTCACATTTTGTTCTAAAAAATGATACCTGCTACCGGAACTGATTTTTGAAGAAAAGAACTTGTACCCCATGGAAGGGTAAATAGCGAATTTTACAGGCTTTTTTTTGCTTAATAATGAAAATGACCCACAGGCTTTATTGTATTTGGTAACGAGCTTTTTAAGTGCTTTACTGTCGTATTGGCAACTGTTGATCTCTTCTTGAGGAATAGCCGGACAATCATTTAGGTAAATCATCAAAATCCCGAGGTAGAGTTTTTTTGCATACGCTTTATTATCCTGGATGTATTCTTCTTGTTCAAGGATTGATATTTCCTCTCCCTTCCGTATGAAATATTTGACTTCATTCATCGCCTTTTGATACGCAAATAGGTCGACAGTACCTTCAGCTAGTACTTCCGTAAAAATCGGTGTATTGTAATCCTTGATATTTGTTTTGTTGATAGAGCTTTCAAAGTGAAGTATTTCATATTTTCTATCCTCAACTTCAATGGATGTCAAATTCTTATAAGAGAGTTTCGTTCCATCTAAAACCTGGATTACCTTTTCATTTTCCCAAGTCTTTTTGTCAATACTTGTTGTAATGTAGGTTCCATCAATATTCTTAATAACTGCTTGAATTTGAGCTTGAACGAAGGGAATAAATAGCAATACAAAAGAGATTGTCAGTAATCTAGTTTTCATTTTTTTTCATTGTGTTCTTAAAATCCAGGATTAAAAGTATTTATATTTTTATTATTTGTAAAGGCTTTAAAAGTTAATGTCTAATTTTGAATACCATGTTTACCTTTCTAAATCGAGCTGGTTGGATAGCTTGATTTCATTTTAAATTTGCACAATGAGATTATTATTTGCTTTTGGAATAATTACATTTTTTACTTTCCTCTCCTGTAAACCAGATGCCAACAACTTCCCCGACAAAATCCTCATCAATGGGAATATTTATACGGTAGATTCAATACGTCCTGTTGCCCAGGCCATTGCTATTGATGCAGACACCATCATGGCCATCGGGTCCAACGAAGAAATCAAGGCATTAAAAGGACCTGTTACTCAGGTTATTGATTTAGGAGGTGCTTTCACTCTGCCGGGCCTTATTGAAGGGCATGGCCATTTTGCCGGTATGGGTAAAAGTTTGCTACAGCTTAATTTTTTAAAATCAGCATCCTGGGAAGATATCGTTAACCAGGTAGCTGCAGCAGCAAAAGAAGCAAAGCCAGGAGAATGGATAGAAGGAAGGGGCTGGCACCAGGAAAAATGGGATTCAGTTCCGCCCAGGACTGTGAAGGGATATCCTTATCATGATGCATTAAGCGCTGTTTCTCCGGACAATCCAGTTGTGTTGAAACATGCTTCAGGCCACGGACTCATTGCCAACCAAAAAGCAATGGAAATGGCAGGCTTGACAAGAGAGACACCTAATCCTACTGGAGGTGAAATTGTTCGGGACGCTCAGGGCAATGCCATTGGAGTCTTTGAAGAAAGAGCCATGCCTATCATCATGGATTTGTATCAGCAATATCTGGATAGTCTTACGCCTGAGCAACTCTTTCAAAAGTGGAAAACAGGAATTGAAAAGGCTCAGGACCTTTGCATTTCTATGGGAATTACCAGTTTTCAAGATGCGGGAACCACTCCTGGTTTAGGTTGGTATGATTCAAATGAAGAATTGGCAGCATATGAAGAGATGGCCAAGAATGGTGAAATGAAAATACGTATGTGGGCTATGCTGCGAGAGCATGCAGCAACGCTGGAAACCCTTCTGGATGAATTTCCAAAAATTGGAATTGGGAATGGTCATTTTACCTCCAAAGCTATCAAGTCAGAATTGGATGGAGCCTTAGGTTCTTACGGAGCCTGGTTGCTGGAAGATTATTCGGACAAACCTGGATTCCGGGGACAAAATACGACCCCCCTTACAGAGGTGGAAAAAATAGCAATGCAAGCACTGGAGCACGATATGCAATTATGTGTTCATGGTATTGGAGACCGTGGAAATCATGAAATCTTAAACTTGT
>JAGQWW010000107.1 GCA_020436955.1 Saprospiraceae bacterium
TATTACCGCTATTGTCAGTAGCACGGAATGTTCTGGTGATAGTAACTACACCACAACCATTTCCAACTACAGTTTCATCAATCAAATTAACATTTGGGAAAGGATCACAGTTATCTTCCGCAATTGGAGCAGCAATCAAATCAGGATCAACTGTACAGTCGATAGTGATAACATCACCCTGCTGCAACAATGCACCTGTCTTAGGATCGCGGTACTCAACCTCACAATTGATTACTGGTCTCGCTTTATCTTCCAAAGTGATAGAACCCCAACAAGAGTTAATAATTCCTCCGTTGAAGTCATAATAAGTCACCTTAGTAGTAAGGGTTCTACCTAAATAAGCAGAAGCATCGAAATGAGTCTCCTGGTCAAGGTATGTAAGTGGGTTAGAAAGGTGTACCAATCTGTTACCACTTTTTACTTCTAGTGTTGCATACTGTACATCACAAGGCAAACCTCTGTTTGCATCTGAAGTTCCCTCCAAAATCATATCAAGGGTAACTGCAGCCTGACAAATATTCAAGTCTGGAGTGATAGACAATTGTACATTGTCATTACATGCCAAAGCGTGAGTGGTATATGCAGGATTACAAGCAGCAATACCAAATTCGCCAATTGCAAATCCGTTAGCTGCAGGGTCAGCAGTAATTACGATTTGAGTAAGTACCGCAGCACCTGGCTGTGTTACATAAAATCCAAAATAATTAGCACCCGCCAATCCATTAGTATTAATAGGACCGGAAGTCGTACCATTATTTGCTACTGCTTCAACTGTAAAAGTTGCAAATGCCTCAGGCTCAGCATAAAAATAAAATGCTCTAGTACCTGCAGGAAGGTTAATGGTTACAGAAGCATTAGCATCTGAGTTAAAGTAAACGTCACCAGTATAACCGTGTGACCAAGACGCCCAACCATTACCGATCCTTCTGTGGTTAAGACTAGGAACTAATCCAATCGTTCCACCTAGTGGAGATTCTGCATTAGAAACATTTTGAAACAGGGGTCTCGGATCTGCATCAAAAGCTGTCATAGTGTAAATTCCAAGCGTACTTGGAGGTGCCGCAGTACCCGGGGATCCGTCAAATGCAACTTGTGCATTCAAACCCAAACCAAGCGTGCTCAAAAGCAAGCCCAGGCTAAGCAGCAGTTTCATGGGGTGTAAGAATGTAAAATTCAAATGTTTCATAAGATTATAATTTGTTAATGTTGATTTACCTTATAAAATCAAGTTATTCGAAATGCCTTTTCAGGCGATTTTCAAAACCGGTAAGGAGACCAAATCCAAAAGGATCTTGAAATGTAATTTCAGGCAGGAACTATCAAAAGGCAAACACAACCGGACAGACCACAGGCAGGATACCTGTCATTTAATCTTTAGTCCGAGATAAAAAGGAAGTTGCGTAAGTTTTGTAGTTCATGGGACTCCTTTTTTCCAAAACTAACTGGATACTATATATCCAATATGTATAGAATCACCTGCCTACAACATAGGCAGATGAATTGATGCAAAGTTATTGGATATTATACCCAAGAACCTACCCTGTTACAGGTATTTTACACCTTAGTATTTTTTGTAAGATATAATCGCCACTACTTTAGTGTATAACCGACTTTAATAAATCATTAAAATCCGCGTCAATACTCAACTTTAACATTTAAAAAAGCATGGCTGGTTTACATTTAAACCACTAGGAAAAGGAGGAAGGAAAAGGCAATATTTTTATTAAACCAGGTCATTTTCATAAGCTACCTTTAAGAGGGCAGCCGTATTACTCACTCCCAGCTTTCGCATGATGTTTTTTCTATGCACACTTACCGTTTGATCACTTATGAAAAGTGCTTTAGCAATTTCTTTATTACTCAAAGCTTGAGAAATCAATTGAAGCACTTCTATTTCGCGAGCAGTAAGGTGATATTTCTGCATAAATTTATCCGTAAAGGAAGAGCGTTCTTTTTTCTTTCTGGGACCATTTTCGCCCGGCAAAAGATTCAAAACCACTCCGGTTCCCATAAAGGTCTGGCCTGTCAACACTTCGTCAACTGCTTCAAAAACCTCTTCTATTGGGTTACCTTTTAAAATATAGCCGTCCAGACCGGACTTAAAGGCTGATTTGACAATCTTTGGATCATCAAACATCGTCAATGCTATGACCCTGGTGTCAGGAAATTTCTTTTTTATTTCAGGTAGTACTTCAAGACCATCACCCTCAGGCAGGTTCAAATCTAAAAAGACCAGATCAGCTTTATTTTGCCATAGCAAAACCAAAAGATCTTTACCGGATTTTGCCTCGCCCACCACTTCAAACGGCCTTTCCTCACTCATGGAGAGGATAGCCTTCAAACCTTCACAAAAAACATGGTGATCTTCAGCTATAACTACTTTTACGGAATTCATGGGATATGGGATTTGTTATGTCGTAAAAGCCTGTGTTTGGATACTTCTGCATTGTTATTGCAAAAGCCTTTCCAAATAATTTAAATCTGGTATTTTTTATAAAAAAAAATTTCCTAATCTATCCCCATGAACATTGATTATCAAATATTTATATAATTTTCAAACATGAATTTTAAAGTAGAATTAATTCTACTCAATGTATATTTTTAATTTTTTTACAAGCTAATTGCGAGCCTGGTGCCCTGATCAATTGCTCTTTTTGCATCCAGTTCACCTGCCTCTAAAGCACCACCAATTATGTGCCCGGATAATCCATTTTCTTTGATTTCATCGAACAGTTTATTTTGTGAAAACTGCCCTGCACAAACAATGATATGATCCGCTTCCAACAATTTTTTTTCACCTTCCATTTGCACCCAAATACCTTCCTTGGTTATTTCATTGTAGTTGACACCTGACAATGTTTTTACCCCTGCCAACTGCAAGGTGCGACGGTGAATCCATCCCGTTGTTTTGCCAAGGGTTTTCCCGGGTTTACTACTTTTTCTTTGTAACATAGTAATTTGACGATTGGGCATTACCGGATGTGGTTTAATAAGGCCGCCTCTGGCTTCCAATGCCATGTCAACACCCCATGCTTTTGAAAAGTCTTCCACATTCTCTGCTGTATGTTCACCGTGATGCACCAATAAATCCGCGACGTCAAAACCTATTCCTCCAGCACCGATAATAACAATTTTTTCGCCCAGGCGCTCAGGGTGTATTATTGCTTCAGGATAGGTTATCACATTTGGACCATCTTCTCCGGGTATCCCGGTCTTACGTGGAGCTACACCCGTACTAATCACTATTTCATCAAAACCTGCGCTTTTTAAAAAGGATGCATCAACCGGATGTTCCATGTAAATTTTCACATGGTGCTTTTCCAGCATCGTCTTGAAATAGCGGATGGTTTCATTAAATTCTTCCTTACCCGGAATTTTCCTTGCAAGGTTAAACTGCCCTCCGATTTCTTTTTCCTTTTCAAAAAGATGCACCTCATGGCCTCTTTCTGCAGCTGTCACTGCACAGGCAAGCCCGGCAGGACCGGCACCCACCACAGCTATCTTCTTTTTAGTCTGGGCAGGCTCAATTTTAAATTCTGTTTCATGGCATGCCCTTGGATTTACCAGACAACTAGCCAATTTATTTGAAAAGATGTGATCCAGGCACGCCTGGTTACAAGCTATACAGGTGTTAATTTCATTTTCTATGCCTTGAATAGCTTTATTGACCAATTCGGGGTCAGCCAACATAGGCCTGGCCATACTTACCATATCGGCACAACCGTCTGAAAGAATTTTTTCAGCAACTGAAGGCATATTAATACGGTTGGTCGTGATGAGTGGAATGGAAACCTTTCCCATCAATCGTTTTGTAACCCAGGCAAAGCCTCCCCGAGGCACCATCGTTGCTATGGTAGGAATTCGGGCTTCATGCCAACCAATACCAGTATTAATAATAGTAGCACCTGCCTTTTCAATTTCCTTTGCCAAATATTCTACCTCTTCCCAACTACTCCCATCCTGGATCAAGTCTAGCATAGAAAGTCTATATATAATGATAAAATCATTACCGACAGCGGCACGGGTTTGTCTTACAATTTCAATTGGAAAGCGAATCCGGTTTTCAAAACTGCCTCCCCATTCGTCGTCTCTTTTATTGGTATGGCTTACAATAAACTGGTTTATCAAATATCCCTCAGAACCCATTATTTCCACACCATCATAGTTTGCTTTTTTAGCCAGCACTGCAGCTTTCACAAAATCTCCAATGGTGCGCCGCACACCCCTTTTACTTAACTTCCATGGCTTGAAGGGAGAGATGGGAGATTTGATAGGTGAAGGCGCCACACAAACCGGATGATATCCATATCGCCCTGCGTGTAATAATTGCAAGCAGATTTTTCCTTCAGCCTCATGTACGGCACGGGTTACAATTTTGTGTTTAGCTACCTCCCTGCTGTTGGTCATTTTACCACCAAATGGTTTTAGCCATCCATTTATATTGGGTGAAAAACCTCCGGTTACAATCAGACCTACCCCACCTTTTGCTCGTTCAGCATAAAATGCAGCCATTTTTTCAAATCCATTCTTTGCTTCTTCCAGACCGGTATGCATACTTCCCATCAGCACTCTGTTTTTTATGGTGGTAAAGCCCAGATCCAGAGGAGATAGCAAATTAGGGTATTTCATTATGTTAGGATTTGAATGGTTGGTATGGCACTTTTTTACACTCCCAAAATAGGTCGGAAATAAAAAAAAATAGAAAACTTGAAAAAAATAATGGAAAATGCGTGAAAATCAGTTTTTTAAATACAAAATATACTATCTTTGCACGCCTTTTTGAAGAAGGAATTAAATTAATAATCGAAAAGTAACACGTTTTTGTCATGCAAACAATAGAAGTCAACGGTGAAGCAAGGGAAGGACTTGGTAAAAGAGCTACCAAAGCGGTAAGAAACAGTGGAAAGATTCCTTGTGTAATTCACGGAGACAATGAAACCCTTCATTTCACCACGACCCTAAACGACGTGCGTCACCTTATCTATACGCCAGAATTTAAATTGGCTGATGTAAAAATAGATGGTAAAGGACGCCAATGTTTCGTTAAAGAAATCCAGTTCCACCCGGTAACTGATGAAATTCTTCACTTGGATCTAATGGAATTGGTACCAGGCAGAACCATCAAAGTTGAAGTTCCTTTGAAATTTAGAGGTACTTCACCAGGTGTACGTACTGGTGGAAAATTGATTCAGAGTGTTCGTAGAATCAAGATCAAGACTACTCCTGAGAATTTGATTGACGCACTATACGCTGATATTTCTAAACTTAAATTGGGTCAGGCAGTTCGTGTAAGAGATATCGACGCAGTTGACGGTATTGAGATCATGAACTCACCTGGTATTCCAATCGCATCTGTTGAAATCCCACGTGCACTTAGAAGTGCAAATGCTGCTGCTGCTAAAGCAGGTGCTGGCGCTGGTGATGATGAAGATAGCGAAGGAGGAGAAGAAGACGGAGGAGAAGAATAATTTCTTCCTACAATATAAAATGGAGACGTAAGGAGTATTTCTTACGTCTCTTTTTATTTTTGTGGTATGCAAAAACTCACCGTCACATTGGTCCAAAAGGACCTTATTTGGGAAGATGTTGCCGCCAACCTGCAACACCTGGACGATTTATTGTCCAGACAGCCTATCAGCACTGATGTATTGTTCCTTCCCGAAATGTTTACCACCGGATTTTCGATGGATCCACAAAAAACTGCAGAGCCAATGGATGGTTCAGCAGTACAGTGGATGAAAAAACAAGCCCAGGTACTTGATGCTGCGGTTTGCGGTAGCTTAATCATTGAAGAAAACGGGCAATATTACAACCGATTGATTTGGATGCGTCCGGATGGTACCTTCGACACCTACGATAAAAGGCATCTTTTTACCCTGGCTAATGAGCATCAACATTACCAACAAGGTGATAAAAGGCTGGTAACTACCTGGAGAGGCTGGAAAATATGCCCACTAATTTGTTACGATTTACGGTTTCCCGTCTGGAGTAGAAATACTGTAGATTTTGATCTATTGGTTTATGTTGCTAACTGGCCCAAGACCAGAATTACCCATTGGAAAAACCTGATAAGGGCAAGAGCAGTAGAAAACCAATGTTATGGTATAGCACTGAACAGGATAGGTATAGACGGATCCAAATTGGAATATTCCGGCCATTCAACCATCGTAGATTTTAATGGTACTGCCTTGTATGAGGCTATGCAGGTAGAAGATGTATTTACCCTTAGTCTGGATAAGGAAAAACTGGACCATTATAAAGAGCGGTTCCAGTTTTTACAGGATCGGGATTCTTTTGAAATCCAATAAACTAAATGTATGCCTTTTGGTTGGTTAAAGAGATTATTTAAACCTGAACAAAAAGAAAGCGACCCAATGAAATATCTGATTGCGGGACTAGGCAATATCGGGAGCGACTATGAAAATACCCGCCACAATATTGGTTTTGAAGTTTGCGATGCACTAGCTGCTGAATTTGAAGTGCCTTTCAAAACAGAGTCATTGGGCGACGTAGCAGAATTTAGGCACAAAGGAAGGACTTTCGTATTGCTTAAGCCTTCTACCTATATGAATAGAAGTGGAAAAGCAGTTCGTTACTGGCTTCAGAAAAAAAATATCAACGAAGAAAACTTACTGGTGATACTGGATGATTTGCAACTGCCGTTTGGCAGGATAAGAATCAAACCAAACGGCAGCGATGGAGGGCATAATGGTTTAAAAGACATCAACCAGGTGCTCGGCCACCAAAAATATCCACGCCTGCGTATTGGTATCGGCAGTGACTTTCATAAAGGCCAACAAGTCAATTATGTACTGGGAGAATGGTCCAGTGAGGAAAAAGCAGAACTCAAGGACATCCTCAAAAAGTCAGCTGATTGCGTAAAATCCTTTGGCACAATTGGATTGGAAAGAACCATGAATTTTTTCAACTCCAAATAAGCTTAATTAACCTTATTTCCTGAAGCTACCTGGGTTTTTACTTTTACCTTATTGATGCTTTTTAAATCTACCATCAACCCGGCAAATGCATCATCAGATGCTACCCAGTAATACGAATCATCATACTTCACTTTTCCTCTCTTTTTATCCCACTCTGAGGCTAATAAAACGAAGCGATCTCCCATTTTGGGGTTTGGACCAAACATCAAAAATCTTTTTTCATTTCCTTCTTCAAAAGAAATGGCCATTCGCTCCTTTTTAGGAGAAAAAAGAAATACTCCGGGGGTGCCTTTAGGTATTACAATTTCATCAACTTCCTTTCCTTTTTCCATGGTGATGGCACCATCTTCGATCACAGATCTGGCACCTTTACGTTGGCGGGTTAACACTATATCTTCAGATAAATAGAATTGAATTTGCCTCAATTCGTCCTCCGTCCAGTTATTATCGTTATAAATTTCTTTGGTAAAACTGGTAAGTGTAGGAGAGCAAGCACTCAATAAAAACAAGGGAATTGCTAAAAATAATAGACCTTTCATACGATTGCTTTTTTATTATGACGTTAAAATTAAGTCATATCAAATTAGGTTTCAGGGGTTTAAAAAAACCTTAACCGGCCTTAACCTTTTATTAATGTCACATTTTTTTATTTTTTGTAATGAAAAAGCTTAGTGTTCAACTTACATTTGAGGTAGAGAATCAGAAAAAACAAAATTAATTCGCTTTACCCCCCGGTCCAACCTCCCCTGACCTGCGAATTAAGAGAGACAAACATTCAAAAAGAGAATCATGAGAGTGACTAACAAAGCAAATCGCTTGCTGCTTTTGGGTATCCTACTGGTATCGACCCTGGCTACAAAAGCAGACGTAAAGTATTTAATCTCCTTGCAAGGCCAGGAATTCGAAATGGGTAACCTCCTCGAATGGAGCACCCTGAAAGAAGTCAATTCATCTTATTTCTTCATCGAAAAGTCTGTTAACGGTATCGATTTCGAACAAATCGGAAAGGTGGATGCCAGTGGTAAAATGGAAGGTGAAACTGCTTACCATTTCCTCGATATTGGAGCGGACCAGAAGAAATCTTTTTACAGATTGAAAGAAATTGAAAAGGACGGTAGCTATAGTTTCAGCCACACAGTCCTTATCAATAAACAATTTTC
>JAGQWW010000108.1 GCA_020436955.1 Saprospiraceae bacterium
TTGAACCCATTCCGGATTGGGCCGACAGTTGTAAGAGTACCAGGTATGTGGTGGTAGCTAGGAAGGGTTAGCACCATGCGGCATGCGGCATGCGGTTTGGGGTATGCGGAAATATAAATAGAACGGGACGGTCATGACCGTCCCGTTCTATTTGAATTTCATTGATTGAAATCTTTCCCAAAAACCACAAAAGCGGTGACGAATCCCTTCGTAACCGCTTTTTACTATCCTTCATCTTTCATCCTCTATCCTTCATCCTCCATCCTCTTAGTCTTCTTTCTTCCCTCCATCCAAATAATACAACTCTTCTTGTGGACGAAGCGGACGATTGAACCATAGTGGTCGACGTAGGTTATTTGGTCCCGGTGCAGGACGGGTCATCTTCAACCACTCTTTGTAATTTTCAAAAGAGCGCTTGGTATCTACGTAGATGTCTCCGTACTTGTCGTTTGGACCTGGTTTTTCAATACGTACCCTTTGGTGCCATGCGTGCATACCACTGATTGGGTCAGGGTGTACAGCATGGGTGATGTTTTGGTGCACACCACCATCAGTCCAGAAGATACGCTTACTGTCACTGTCTTTGCTATCGAATGGTTTGATGCCGGAGACAGTTTGCATCTTCCAGCCACCTTTACCATCGTTTTCAATCGATACTGTATTGGTTCCCCATCGGTTACCGGCATCTTGTTTACGACGCCATCTACCCAAGTGGTGAGAACAAGCTACTACACCAGGTTTCATACCCTGGGTAACCCAAACTTTATCTACAAAATATCCGATATCGGTATTCAATTTAACAAGGTCACCGGTCTTGAAGCCCCAGCGATTAGCATCATCAGGGTGCATCCAAACCGGATTACGGTTGGAAATTTCGTGCAGCCATTTAGCATTAGCGGAACGAGAGTGAATAAGTGTAGGCAGACGGAAAGTTGGTACCAATACATATTCGCCTTTCTCCTTGTCCAGTTTTTCCGGATGGATATGACTCTTGATGTAACCTGGAGTAGCATGTTCAGGCCAACCCCAGTCAACCATAGTCTGGGAATAGAATTCATTTTTGCGCGATGGTGTCGGGAAACCAACTCTTGGTGTTCCATCGATCATCACACCTATTCCTTTTCCGTTTTTACTGATTATTCCTGTCTTATCATCAACGGTAGTACCCTGCATCTCTTCGTCAGAAAGGGTCTTCATGTGCTTTTGATACCCATGCTTTTCAATTTCAAAAGCACCGTATTTACGCATGTATTCCAATTCTGTCAAGCCTTCTTTCTTGGCTGCTTCAGGCAAACCTTTGATGTTTTCAAAGATAAACTGGTAATATTCGTCGATGTTAATCTTTTCACCTTTGCGGTAAGGAGAAAGGAAGTGCTCGCGGATACCCAAACTTCCGTCAGGGTCAATTCGCCAGCTCAATTCAATCCAGAATTCGTCTTCTTCCCATACTTCACCCGGATTTACCTCATAGGTAAAAGTTACCTCTTTCCCTGCTTTTCTGGCTGCTTCTCTCAATACCGGCTGGCGGAAAGCTACCCAGGTACCGGAGTGAGTTGCATAACTATTGATGTCATGACGCTCAGCTGAGTGTCCCATCGGCAATACATAGTCAGCAAAGAAGGCTGTCTCGTTCCAGGTTGGTGTCAAGGCAATGTGCATACCAACCATGTTGTGGTCAGACAACGCTTCCATCCAGGTGAAACCATCAGGATAGGTCCATACAGGATTAAATACCCTGGTGAAATATACATCCATCTTTCCTCTACCGTCCTTCAAGAAGTGTGGTAACAAGAAACTCATCTCAAAGAATGCCAATGGGTATTCATTTGGGAAGTGCAATTCGTTCCAGAACTTCTGGCCCGGAGGCGTATCAAAGAATTTTGGCTTAAACTTATTCCAGCTGTTTGGAGCAGTACCTCCCGGCGTACCCAAACTACCTGTCAATACAGTCAGGAAGTGCAGTGCACGGGAAACACACCATCCACCCAGGTTACCACTAGCAGCGGAACGCCAGTTGTGAGAAGCAAATCTTTCTTTTGCCTCACCGATTTTTGTAGCTACTTCGATAATAGTAGCTGCAGGAACACCGGTTTCTTTTTCGGCGTACTCAGGCGTGAATTCAGCATATTCTTCACGCATTTTTAAAATATAATTTTCAAAAGTTACTGCAGTCCCCGGATGGCGTTTTTCAAGATACTCCTGCCAGTTGGTCCAGTTTTTCAAAAATTCTTCATGGTACAATCCTTTATCCAGGATAACCTTTGCCATAGCTAACAAAGCTGCAGCTTCAGATCCCGGATAAGTCGGCAACCAATAGTCAGACATACTGGCAGTGTTGGACAAACGTGGGTCCATGGTAGCCAGTTTTGCACCTTTCATCTTTCCTTCAATGATACGCTGTGCGTGAGGATTGAAGTAGTGACCTGACTCAAGGTGAGCAGAGATCAACAAGATGAATTTTGCATTGGTGTGGTCAGGAGATGGTCTGTCATATCCGTACCAGATATTGTATCCAAAACGTGCTCCGGAGGAGCAAATATTGGTGTGTGAGTTGTGACCATCTACACCCCAGGCTTGCAAAACTCGGTTGGCGTATCCTTCATGACCAGGACGACCTACGTGGTAGGCAACCTCATTATTACGACCTTCTTGTATTGCTTTGCGAATTCTGGCTGCAATGTCATCCAACACATCGTCCCATTGTACACGCTCCCATTTTCCTTCTCCTCTTTCCCCTACCCTTTTCATAGGGTAAAGAATACGATCCGGATCGGTAATTTGATTAATGGTAGCCGGCCCTTTAGCACAGTTACGGCCTCTACTACCCGGGTGATAAGGATTTCCTTCAAATTTTCTGATTTCGTTGGTTTCCTTATCGATATAGGCAGTCAAACCACAAGCTGATTCACAATTGAAACAAGTAGTAGGAACAATCTGGTAATGTTTCTTCACACGCCTTGGGTGGTCTTTTGCTTCGTATTCCACCCAATCATCCCATTGTTCAGGCGGCGGGAAGTTGGTCAAATCACCAGGTTCGGTCAGACGATCGAGATCCTGGTCTCTGTTGACGTGCAGATTAGGGATTAAACCTAATTTTTCTGCTATGTTTTCAATGAATGTGTGTTTCTTTCCCATTATGAGAATAATTTATTTTTAAAAAAATTAGGTTAATGGAATTCTCTGAGGAGCTTCAACCCAGATTTGTTCAGTAAATAGGATACCTAACAAGCTCAAAACTGCAGCACCACCTAATAACATTGGATTAGCCATTCCAAAAAATACCAATAACAATGGAAGGATATTTCCAACTAGAAGGACACCTGCATAGAATTTAGTGGCATATCTACCTCTCAAAATCATATCAACGACTCTCTTTGCATCTTCCGTTGGGTGCGTAGTTGTCAATTCAAACAACATAGTCAACAAGTTGAAAATGATGGAGCCTGCCAATACGTAGGACAAATAAGTAGTCCAGGAAGCATCTGTCGCCATAAATAGAGACAATACAAGGAAAGTAGCTGCCCCAGCCATCATACTATGCACCAACATGTGCAAAGCAAGCGATGGGCTCTGCCAGAAATCACGACCTTTTGCCTGGGCAAACAGGAATGCAGTATACACTGCTACTACTATTGCCGTTACAAATGCCAACCATCCGGCTACAGGCTGTAGGAAATCCCAACCAAAGAACATGGCTGCACCAATCAAGGTTACCAATCCACCATATAGTGTAATTGAGTATCCTCCTCTCACCAACCAGGAAGTCCAATGAGGACGAAGCAATACGTATGCAAAACGTTTTGGCTGATCCAAATCCATCACCAACAACAAACCTGTCAAACCAAGGAATACCAAAGCGATGCCTAAGCCCCACCAGGTGGTTTCGGTACTTACTTCAATTCCTCCAAACAAGCCTGCAATAAACATAACCAGGAATGCACCGGCAGAAATTGCTTTGGTGAAAACATAGCCACTTACTTCCCATCCCCACAATACACCTTTGTTTGGTGCATCATAAATTCTTCTTGCCTCTTTACCCATTAATACAGCAATAGATTTCTCAGGTCCATTATCGGCAGATTTATCTTTTTGCATGTACTGGCTCTCAGCTTCCATAATGGCTGCAACTACATTGTCATTAGAATAAGCCAGTTTTTCAGCTTCCTTGGCAAAGTGACCAACCCCTAAAGTCTGTGAACTCCAGAAATACTCACCATTCTTTTCAGTAGCAGAAGGCACCAATGAAGCCTGGTCACCATCGATGTAGAAAAGATTTGGTTTGGTCCCTTTCTCCGCTTTTCTAACAGATACTTGCTGACGAGACAAAAGCTGAGCAATCTCTGTATTAGGATTTTCCATGTCACCCGAGATGATGGCATGTTCCGGACAAACATTGACACAAGCAGGTTCCAATCCGATATCTACCCTGTGTGCACAATAGTTACACTTGGCAGCCGTGCTGGTCTTTGGATCGATGTATAGCGCATCGTAAGGACAGGCCTGCATACAAGACTTACAGGCAATACATCTGTCATTATCGAAGTCTACAATTCCGTCTTCTCTGAAAAAGAGTGCTTCGGTTGGACAAATTTCCACACAAGGAGCATCAGTACAATGGTTACATCGCATTACGGAAAACAGACGACGGGTATCAGGGAAAACTCCCTTCTCCACTTGCTTTACGTAGGTTCTGTTGACACCTACAGCCACATCGTGCTCCGATTTACATGCCGTGGTACAAGCATGACAGCCTATACACTTTCGATTATCAATTATAAATCCATACTTCATGATGGCATCGTTAAAAGGTTAGTGATTTTATGTTTTTTTTATACGTTGATTTTCTCTTTAAAATGTTCTTCCGCATCCTGGAGGTACATAAAGTGATTCTCCTCTCCAATCTTATCAAGCAATCCGGTTTTTCTTAAAATATCCCGAACCGGTCCTATGGCTCCTGAAATCTGAAACTGAATACCTTTATCCTTGAGGTAATCAATAATTTCTTCCAATGCATGAATGCCTGTTGAATCTACATCTTCAATACAGGAGGCATCCAACACAAATGCCTTTAAGGGCTCTTTGGAATGATCTACCAGGTCGTAAACCGTGGATTTAAAATACTCAATATTTCCAAAAAACAATTGTGCGTCAAATCGCATAATCATCATGCCTTTGACACGCAATGCCTTTTCAAATCTTTCAATACTTCTGTAATAATTGGTATCCGGCAAGCGGCCAAGCACAGCAACATGCGCCTTGGAAGCCCGATAAATAATCATGATGAGTGAAAATATTACCCCAAACAAAACACCTTCTTCGATTCCTAATGCCAGGGTGGTCACAAAGGTCAAAATCATCATCAAGAAATCCTGGCGGTGGTGGTGCCACAATTCAACTGCCTCATCAATATTAAACAGCCCCTTCACTGCTACCAGCACAATGGATGCAAGTATCGCTTCCGGCAGATAATAAAAGAGGGACGTAAGGAATAGTAAGGTCAGTGCAATGATTAACGCGGAAATGATAGACGCCATTCCCGTTTTAGCGCCTGCATCATCGTTTACCGCTGAGCGGGTAAAACTTGCTGATGTTGGCAGTGATTGAAAAATAGCACCTATTACTTTGGAAAACCCCAGGGCCAATAATTCCTGATTAGGGATTACTCTGGTGTCTTTATTTTTTGCTTCCAGCACCTTTGCTATACCAATAGATTCTACGACTCCTATGATAGCAACGGTTAGTACTGTTGGCATAACACTCATGATGCGACTTATACCAAACTCGGGAAGACTAAATCCGGGAAGCCCTTTGGGTACATCTCCTACGATTTTCACGCCCAGATGGTCCAATCTAAATACTGCTACAACAACGATGGCAATGATGGTAACTAACAAGGCGCCCGGAAGCGCTCTGCTAATTTTTCGCATTATGAGAATAAGCAAAATTCCACTTACACAAATAATAAAGGAAGGCCAATGGATATCAGCTATATGCTGGAAGGCATATGCAACCGTCTCGTAACTATGCTCAAAACGAGGTATTGAAAATCCAAAGAGGTATTTAAACTGGGAAACCGCGATAATTATCGCGGCAGCGGAGGTAAAACCTATTATGACGGGATGCGAGAGAAAATTGACCAGGAAGCCCATTTTAAAGACTCCCATTAAAATATGGAGGACACCTATTACAAATCCTGCCAGGATAACCAAACCAATAAACTCCTCTCCTCCTGGAGTTGCAACAGCACCTATTCCTGCTAAAATCAAAAGGGCATCTACCGCAACCGGGCCAAGTGACAACTGCCTGGAAGTACCCATCAGCCCGTAAATGACCAGGGGTAACAGTCCTCCATACAAACCATAAATGGGTGGTAGACCGGCAAGCATGGCATAAGCCATACCCTGTGGCACCAGCATAACTCCTACCGTCAAACCTGCTGACAAGTCAGATCGTAGGGTCTGCCCATTGTACTTTGGCATCCATTCTAAAAAAGGCAAGTAGCGCTGCCAATTCATCTGTTTCAATCTTTTATCTACCACACCTTTACCAGGGAAAGAAACTAAGATTTGCACATGGATACATCCATAGCAAGTGCTTTCGGTGCTTTCTCAAGTAGGCTCCGGTTCGGCGTATGATAACATGAACATTTTATCATGTGTGAGAATTCAGCAAACACCAACGCCTTCTTTGCGGTAGCAAATAATATTTCAAATAAGATAGGTATCCCCGCTCATGGGGTATGTGGTAATGGTGATATTCGGAAGTGAAATCTCTAAAGTAAGAGACTGCTAATTTCAGAATTTTATTCTAAAATTTCACGAATCGTGTTCCTTTTTTTGGTAAAACCGTAATTTTGAAAAATTCCAAATAAGAAACGTGATCTGAAATGACGAGTTTCAAATGACGAATGACGAGTCAATATTTTATTCGTCATTCGTAAAACGTCAATCGTCACTTCACTAAATAAAGTGTTATCAGAAATATTTTAAGTGCGATGCAACCATTCCCCATTGTCTGACACTTCTATCACAACAAACGCTCGGAGAACTATAAAACCCACAAAATTCATGACAGACTTAGAATTAATAAAAGCCTGTAAAAAAGGAGATACCAGTGCACAGGAGGCACTGTATCACCGATTTAAGGCCAAGTTATTTGGGGTCTGTTTGCGTTATGCCGAGAGTTATCAAGAGGCCGAAGATTTTTTGCAAGATGGTTTTATCCAAATCTATAAAGACCTCTATCAGTATCAGCCTTTTGGCTCTCTGGAAGGGTGGCTGAGAAGAGTGGTAGTAAATGTAGCCCTGCAACATATAAGGAAAAAGAAAAAATGGCAGAAGGCAGGTGACCTTTCTAACATGGAATATAAAATGGAAAGCGGGCACGATATCATCGCTGATTTAAGTGCCAAAAATCTGGTTAAAATGGTACAGGGTTTACCGGATGGTTACCGTGCCGTTTTTAACCTGTATGTAATTGAAGGATACAGTCACCAGGAAATAGGTGAGCTTTTAGGAATTTCATCCGGGACGTCAAAGTCGCAGTTATCCAGAGCAAAGGCTTTCCTTCGTGATTTATTGAACAAAACCGTGCTGACTTAGTACAGCCTAATGGATAAAAAATGGAAGATAATTTTAATCAGGACAGGTTAGAAGAATTTTTCCGGAAGTCCTTGGAGCATTTTGAAGAAAATCCTGCTCCGGATGCCTGGGAAAAGATTCGCCGTTCCATTCCTGAAAAGGAAAAGAACAGGAATAAGGGCGCCTGGCTTTGGCTGAGCCTACTTTTATTGCTCCTGGTCATCGCCGGATCTCATTTTCTTTTGTCAGAAAGATTTGAGCAATTGGAAGAAAGAGTGGAACACCTGGAGACGACAACAGAAAGCAATCTACAAGATGTTGTCACTACCACTCAAACAAATAATTCCGAGCAAACAACGACGTCGGATGCAGCAGCAACACTAGCGGAAGCTAATCTTCCGTCTACTTCCAAGGGCACAGAAAAGCCTGGAAATAACCAAAACCCTGATTCAACTTTTTCAAAAAAAAAAAACACAAA
>JAGQWW010000109.1 GCA_020436955.1 Saprospiraceae bacterium
TTATTTGGAAGTTGTCTTTCATCGGAAAAACGTATGCAATATTCCTGCAGTAAGGGAGGTGAAACCAGTATCTGCATGAGAGGTAAACGCTGAGCATAGGTTATCAGTGATTGGTCAGGTGTTGCTTTTTCAAAAAAAGAATGCCAATAAGACAGGAAGTCCACAGACGAATGGAATGCGAGGGGTTCGAAAATCGAATGGTGGTTAGGTTCTTCAATTTCCCTGAAAGGGACATCGAAGTGGCGGGAAAGGCGAATGGCTTCTTCCAACAACAAGGGTGTTTGCCCATTTACCCGATTATAAAAAGCACTTTTCCCCAAGCCGAGGATTTCCATGGTTTCTTTTTTCCAGGGACGGACTTTTTCATGTTTGGAGCGGATGGCCCTAAAAAGCTTTTCTTCTGCACGTACCATAATTTATTAGCTTTTGATGCTTGTGTATGGACTTAGTACGGTAGAAAATGAATAGGTATGAAAGAATGGGAAAGACTCCGCGAATGGTGGAAAATCAGGAAAAAATTAGCAGCCTCTTCGTAAGTATAGTCATAATCAAAACGACGAATGTGAGCGTAAAGGAGAGGCTGCCGGTATACTTTTTTCCTAAACTTATGTCTGTAAAACGTCTTTAAATAAGCGTTCGCTGCCATGATGCATAAAAAAAACTCCTGCCTTTTGGGCAGAAGTTTTTAAACATGGGATTATAAATTGTCAGATTAAATATCTTATTCAGAAGCTCTGCTACCAGCCACTCTTTTGGTGGTGTCCAGGTAAGCAGCAGCATGTGGTTTTTGCATCATTTGAAACAAAATTTCTTTCGCGCGGAAAAGCTGAGCTTTTACGGTACCAAGTGGAATGCCCAGTTCTGATGCAATCTCGTCGTAGCTAAGCTCTTCGAAGTAGCGCAACTCGATCATCAAGCGGTACTTGGTAGATAATTTTGAAATGGATTTACGCATCAATCCCAAACGCTGATCACGAATGATAGTTTCTTCAGGATCCAGCCATGATGATTTCAGGTTGTTAGAGAAATCCTGGTCGGAGCTGTGTTCAATGGGATCATCGATAGAAAGTGTCTGGATACGCTTTTTACGGATGTGATCGATACAATTGTTGATAGCGATCTTAAAGAGCCAGGTACTAAAAGCGTAATGTGGTGCGTAGGTTGGCAGTTTGTTAAAAGCCTTTCCAAAAGCCTCAATCGTTAAATCGTCAGCATCGTCGCGATTTCTAACCATCTTAAGCATGGTGTGAAAAATCGAGTGGCGGTAACGGTCCATCAAAATTCCGTAAGCAAATTGATCGCCTTCAATGGCACTCTGTACTAGTTCGAAATCTTCTTTCGCTTTAGGAGAAAGACTTGCTGCAACTGCGGGGGAGGTTGTTGCTAATTCCATTTTTTCGTTTTTCGTTTAATTAGTAAACTCGGTGTGAATATCAGGTAGTACGGTACCAGGCATGCGTCTAAGAGGGGAACCCATTTTAACAGGGAATTATCCTCAAGCCTGTTTAAGATGCCGCGGTATAGATACCAGACCACAGATATTCTTAAAACAAATAATAAAAAAACAAATATTGTGCTAGAATTAATATATAAAAGCACAATGCCTCCCATGTAATGCAATAAATGACTGCCGGATAAAAAACCCAGCTTGATTTTGTCTGACCATTTGTAATGACTACCTGTTGTCAGGTGTCTGGCCTTTTGTGTGTAGTATTTTTCCCAATTTTTTGATGGTTCGGAATAAACGAAAGACTTAGGGGAGAGTGCAACTGCAGTATTGTTGTTATCTGCCACTGCATTGATGAAGAGATCGTCATCGCCTGAAGCAATTTTCAGATGCGAATCAAATCCACCCGCTTTGTCAAACAGTTTTTTCCGGTACATCAAGTTTCGACCTACTCCCATGTAGGGAAAGCCGACTAACGCAAAGGAGAGATATTGTATTGCGGTATAAACCGTTTCAAAACGAATGAACTTGTTTAAAAAGCCCTTTTCTTTTGAATAAGGTGAATAACCAAGAACAATTTTCACCTCTCCGTTGAGGAGTTTCACCATTTGGCTTACCCACTCCTCGTTTGCCGGTATACAATCGGCATCAGTTAAAAGAATGATTTTTCCGTTTGCAGCGCTGATTCCTTTAGCTAATGCCTCTTTTTTTCCGACATATAATTTACTCGCATTACGAATAATTATAATCCGAAAGGTAGAACAACTTTCCTTAAAATTCTGCATCACCTCGAGGGAACGGTCGGTTGATTGATCGTCTACTAGGACTATTTCGAGGGAACGGTAGGTTTGATTTAGGAAACGGCGGAGGTTTTTTTCGAGGTTTTGGGCCTCATTTCGGGCGCAAATGACAATTGATACCAAATCACCGTCCTCAGGGCGGGGATCGTTGAGGGAATTCTGGGGATAAAAGGCCAATTTTGAAAACCATCGGGTCCAAAAAAAGAGGTTTATCAGGGTGGCCGATATATATATGATTAAGAGCAGTTCAGGGAGAAACGACATTTGGGATTTTATGTTTCAGAGGATTGCCTTCGATCTACAAAGGTTACCTGTTCATCGGTTAATAAGGGCATGTACATAAATTTCAATAACAGCTGTACGGTGGCCAGGACATCTTTTTCACAATAAACGGCTATTCTATCCAAATCGTCCTCTTCCCAATACACTCTACCAACTTCGCTTCCGTCAATATCATCTTTGGGTGAGGGGAAACCTAACACGCCCGCCAGCAATTTTAAAGATGTATAATTTTTATAATCTCCGAACTTCCAAAGTTCGAGGGTATCTAAAAGGTGTTTGGTCTCCCAGGGCTTTTTCCCATGAAGTTGAAGCATCGCCGGATGGTGCACCTGGTGGATGAGCATTCTTCTACATATATATGGTACATCAAACTCCTTTATATTATGCCCACATATATATTGCCTTGCCGGATCCTGATAATATTGATTCAATAATTCAGAAAATTGGGTAAGCACTTTTTTCTCATCGTCATCAGCAAAAGATTTAAGGCGAACTGAAAGGTGGTTGTTTTTGTCTCGAACCACTATTCCGACAGAGATGCAAACAATTTTTCCAAACTCTGCATATATGCCCGCCTTTTCTGTGTAGGCATCACTTATCTCCTCTTCGCTAAGCTCTTCTCCTGATCTTCTGACTGCATTTGGAGCCTTGTATGACCAAAGTTCTTGCATATGTGGTTCCAGGTCCTTATAATTTTTATGTCCGGAAACCGTTTCGATATCCAAAAAAAGGACATTAGCGATGTCAATTTGTTGTAGCATGGTGTTTTATGTTTCATTTCAAATGTACCTCAAAAAGGCACTTTCGTATAAGTAAAAGGCCACATTTTATAAAAATCCCTAAGAAAACTTAACTTAGGAACAATAAAACGAACAGGATGGTCATTACTTGTGTTAAATTTGCAATGCAAAAGTAGCTACTTACCTAAACACTTGTTTTTTAGTATCTTGAAGTACCTGTACCTTTTAAAGTACCATTTAACCAAACTGAATTATTAACAAAAAAAAGACTGTAATGACGACCAACAATTCCCAACAAAGATTAATCGCCATTGCTTCTGTAATCGTTGTAGCCCTTTTAGGGGTGGCAATATTTTTACTGGTAAGCAACATCAACAAAGGTAAGGCACTGGAAGAAAAAGCTATGGCTTTGGAACAATCAGCTATGCTTGCCGACTCTTTGGAAAATCAGTACAATGATGCCATCATTGAGCTTGATAACTTGAAAGGAGATAATGAAGAACTAAACGCCATCATCGAGCAGCAAAAAGCTGAGTTGGCTGAGCAAAAGACAAAAATCAACAGCTTGATCAGAAGCAGAAAAGATTTGGATCAGGCAAGAGCAGAAATCAAAAATCTTACTGCTCAAGTAAACGATTATATCGCACAGGTGAATCAGCTTAAGGATGAAAATGCTGAGTTGACAGACCAAAACCTAATGCTATCTGAGAATCTTTCTCAGGAGAAAATGCAAAACGAAGAATTGCAAACCGCAAAAGCAGCTCTTGTTTCAGAGAAGCAGCAATTGGAGACTGAGAAAACTTACCTTACAGATAAGGTAACCTTCGCATCAGTTATTAAAGTTAGCGGATTTGAAATTGAAGGCTACAAGTTGCGCGACACAGACAAGAAGTCAAAAAAGCGTTATGCTAAAAATGTTGATCAGGTTGAAGTTTGTTTCAACGTAGCTGAAAACAAGGTTGCTAATCCTGGAGTAGAAACTTTCTATGTTAGAATTATCAACCCGGTAGGTGAGACTGTTGCAGCTGAGCAGCGTACCATCGTAAATAAAGAAACCGGTTCTGAAATTCTTTATACAGAAAAGTTGCAGCAAGAATATGACAATGAAGCTGAAAAGGTATGTTTCAACTGGGTTGACCCTAATGGTTTCCAGCAAGGTACCTATGAAGTAGAATTGTACAATAAAGGATTTTTGGCAGGTAAATCTTCCTTCAGATTAAAATAACAAACCTGTCCCAATCAAAAAGAGGCTGATCCGTTCACGGGTCAGCCTCTTTTTTTTATCGAAAAAATCGATGTATTCGTCGAGAACGAACATCTTTTCATGTTTGCTGTTACATTTATACTTATTTTTTTCTTTTTTTTCGTTCAAAAAAAATATGTCGCCGAAAACAAAAGAACAATTTGAAGCCATTCGGTCACAGACCAGTACTGTTATCAAGGATACAGCGCTGGAGCTATTTGCAGAAAACGGATTTCATAATACCAGTATCAGTCAGATAGCAAAGGCCGCCCGGGTATCCAAAGGATTGATGTATAACTATTTTGACAGTAAGGAAGATTTGCTCCATGACATCATGATGGATGCAATGGATCGTGGTACAGAATTGATGAATGATCATCTTAAAGAAGGAGTCGATCCAAAAGATCAATTATTGTCTTTGGTAGATGGCGTTTTTGAATGGATAATCGGGAACCTTAGTTATTGGAAATTGTTAGCAGCATTGGCTTTTCAAAAAGACGTGACCAGTCAGTTGAAACTTGAAATATTAGAAAAGTCTCAATCTTATAATGCCATCATAACTGATTTATTCAGGCAAATGGGAAAGGCTGAACCTGAAAAAGAAGCGATGCTGATTGGGGCCTTAATGGATGGCATTGGTATGCAATACATGGTGATGCCCGAGCTGTATCCAATAGATGAAATGAAAGAATTGGTAAAAAAGAAAATAATAGAATAACAAAACTCGAATTATGAAAAATATACTGATCGGATTGATGGTGGTGTTGGGTGTGCAAACAGCCTTTTCAAATGGTCCTGTCACCGGAGATCCCACGGCCAAGGAGATAATTAAAAAGGCCGATGAGAAACTAAACGGGAAGACCAGTAAAGGCGAAATGAAAATGACCATAGTCCGTCCAGGCTGGCAGCGAGAAATGACCATGAAAAGCTGGAGTCTGGGTAATGATTTTGCTTTGATATTGGTAACAGGACCTGCAAGGGACAAAGGAACCGCCTTTTTAAAAAGGGGGAACGAAATCTGGAACTGGCAACCGACCATAGACCGAGTGGTAAAATTACCACCTTCTATGATGGCTCAATCATGGATGGGTTCTGACTTTACCAATGATGACCTGGTGAAACAATCCTCCATTCTGGAAGATTATGACCATACTTTGATCGGCTCTGAGACGATTGATGGAAGACCATGTTATAAAATACAATTGATACCAAAACCTGATGCTCCGGTTGTTTGGGGGAAGGTTATTTCCTGGATTGATAAGCAGGAATACATGCAGATGAAAACCGAATTTTATGATGAGGACGGTTATTTGGTCAATACCATTTTGGGTAAAGATGTGAAAACATTGGGTGGGAAGTTGTTGCCAGCCAAAATGGAAGTTATCCCGGCTGATGAACCGGAAAACAGAACATTGATTGAAAACCTGTGGATTGAATTTGATGATCCTATTAATGAAAGCTTTTTCTCCGTTCAAAATATGAAGCGGGTCAGATAAACCTTGTAAAGGAAAAACATGAATACAATTATCACGCTGGCCTGGCGGAATGTTTGGAGAAATAAAAGGAGAACTTTAATTACTGCAGCATCCATTTTGTTTGCAGTACTGCTTTCCTCTTTTATGCAATCCATTCAAAAGGGTGCCTGGGATCGAATGATAGACAATGTGGTCAATTTTCATTTTGGCTACTTACAAATTCACGCAAAGGGTTATTGGGAAGAGCAGTCCATCAATACGGCTTTTGAAGAAGACGGCCCCTGGAAAGAAAGTCTTTCTCAAATGTCTGATGTAAAGGTGGTGGTTCCCCGATTGGAAAGTTTTGCTCTGGCGGCTAATGGGAATAATACCAAGGGTGTGATGGTAGTCGGAACAGATCCTGATGCAGAAAACCAAATGACTGGATTTAAGGATAGAATAATACAGGGATCTTTTTTTGGAGCTGAGGAAGATGCAGTATTGGTTGCAGAAGGGGTACAGGAGAACCTGGGGCTATCCATTGGTGATACGCTTATCTTAATAAGCCAGGGATACCATGGTGTTAATGCTGCAGGGAAATACCTGGTCAAAGGAACCGTCAAATTTGGTTCTCCAGAGTTGAACAAACAGATGGTTTATCTGCCATTGAAAATTGCACAAAAATTTTACGATGCAAATGGCTTATTGACTTCCGTGGCAGTACAGGTAGCAAATAAAGACCTGGTTGAACCGGTTAAAAGGGAGATTCAAAGTCAGCTTGATACCGCATCTACCTATGAAGTAATGGACTGGCAAACTATGATGCCTGAGTTGGTACAAGCCAGAGAAGTGGATACCGCGGGAAATGTAATAGTACTTTTCATTTTGTACGTCATCATAGCCTTTGGAATCTTTGGCACTATACTAATGATGACCAAAGAACGGGAATATGAATTCGGAATTTTATTAGCGATAGGAATGCGCAGGTTAAAATTGGGGCTCATGGTTTGGTTGGAGATAGTCTTTCTAGGCTTGATAGGATCTATCGCAGGTATAATTGCCAGCCTCCCATTAGTTTACTATTTCAATATTAATCCTGTTGATTTTTCCAAGATATCAAAAGACATGGAACAGGCCTACGAGAAATTTGGATTTGAACCTATCTTCCCTGCAGCCTTCGAATGGGATATTTTCCTTTGGCAAGCTTTCATCGTTTTCATTTTAACTACCATTATGGCATTGTATCCTTTAACAAAAATCCGCAAACTCAGAGCTGTTCAGGCCATGAGAGGATAAATCCTATCAGATATGATTTTAAAAATTGCATGGAGAAATATCTGGAGAAGCAAGGTCCGAAGCCTGGTGGTTATCACCTCGGTAGCATTGGGTGTATGGGCTGTCATTTTCCTGATTAGTTTCAGTTCGGGAATGGTAAACTCCTATATCAATAATACCATCCAGAACGAGATTTCTCATATCCAAATCCACAATCCAAAGTTTCCGGAAGAAAAAGACATCCAATATGGGCTTCCACAGCCAGAGCAGCTTTTGGAAGAAGTGAGTCAAACCCCAGGAGTAAAATCAGCCACTTTGCGCACCATCAGTATGGGGATGTTGTCCTCCAGTAAGGGTGCCAGAGGCGTCATGATAAGCGGTGTTGATCCGGAGCGGGAGCGTAACGTAACGCATCTCGATAAAAATATAGTAGAAGGGGATTACCTGGATATTGATAAACGTAACCCAATCCTTATTAGTAAGGATATGGCAGAGAAAATGAATGTACGTATCCGCTCCAAAATGGTACTAACTTTTCAGAATGAAGATGGGGATATTACAGCAGGGGCCTTCCGGATTGCGGGTTTATTTGATACCGGAAATAATGCTTTTGACGAGTTCAGGGTATTTGTTAGAAAAGACGATTTGAGTCGATTGATAGGGGACACTACCTTGAATCATGAAGTGGCAATGTTATTGGATAACCCAAGCCTTCTTGATACTACTATGACTCAATTAAAGGCTGCGCATCCAGATTTATTGGTTCAATCCTACAAGGAAATTTCTCCGGAGATTGAGCTGTTTGAATC
>JAGQWW010000010.1 GCA_020436955.1 Saprospiraceae bacterium
TATTAAATGTCAATTATAAGATCATTGATTGGATGGGAAGTGTAAAAGGAAAGGGGAGAGTAGAAGAATTGTCTTCCAGCATTGATGTTGCAGCCTTTTCACCAGGCATTTATATCCTCTCAGTTGAAAATGAAAAGGAGATATATTTTCAAAAATTTATCGTTCAATAAAAAGGCTTCCAAAAGTACGGGACGCTCATGAGCGTCCCGTACTTTTGGGAGAGAATGGATTATCATGCATTTTCGTCGATCCGCAAGCCGCTCAACACTGCTTCATCCACCAAATTTGGCAAGGTGATCTTCAACTGATCATTTTCTTCCATGGCACGCTTAGCAGTGAAAATGGCTTCTTTATTTCTGGCCCAGGAACGACGGGCAATACCATTATTTACATCCCAGTGTAGCATGGATTTTAATCTTCTTTCTGAGTCTTCACTGCCGTCAAGGACCATTCCAAAGCCACCGTTCATTACTTCACCCCATCCTACACCACCTCCATTGTGAAGGCTGACCCAGGTAGCGCCTCGGAAACTATCACCAATTACATTGTGTACGGCCATGTCTGCTGTAAACCTGGAGCCGTCATAAATATTTGCTGTCTCACGGAACGGCGAATCGGTACCGGACACGTCATGATGGTCACGACCCAATACCACCGGTCCTTTTAGAACTCCTGCCTTGATAGCATCATTAAACGCCTTGGCAATTTTGATACGGCCCTCTGCATCAGCGTATAAAATTCTTGATTTGGAGCCTACGATGGGCAGATTTTCATCAGCTGCATCTATCCATTTGATGTTGTCTCTCAGTTGGGGCTGAATCTCTTCCGGCGCTTCTTCCAACATTTTTCTCAAGATATCACCGGCAATTTTATCGGTCATATCCAGGTCTTCTTTTAACCCTGAAGTACAAACCCAGCGGAATGGACCAAAGCCATAATCGAAACACATAGGTCCCATGATGTCCTCCACATAACTTGGATATTTGAATATACCTTCTTCTTTGTTTTTCCAAATATCAGCACCCGCATCCCCTGCTTCTTTCAAAAAGGCATTACCATAATCCCAAAAGTACATTCCCTTCGCACAAAGGGTATTGATAGCTTCAACATGCCTGCGTAAGGTGCTTTGTACTTCCTCCATAAACTTCTCTTTATCAGCAAGTAAAAGCGCTTCTGCTTCTTTGAAAGTATAGCCGCATGGGCAATACCCCAGGTCATCAATATTGTGCAAAGAAGTCTGGTCGGAACCTAATTCGATCTTAATATCTCTTTCAACGATGCGTTCCCATAGGTCGACTATGTTTCCATGAAATACCAATGCAATCGGTGTTTTTGCCGCTCTGCATTCTTCCATACGGTCTATCAATTGATCCACATCGCGATAGACATTTTCTTTTAAAATATAACCATCCGTAATTCGCTGTTGCACGGCATCTCCATCAATCTCAGCTATTACACCCACTGCCCCTGTAATGACAGCAGCTCCAGCCTGTGCACCTGACATGCCGCCCAATCCTGAAGTGATATACACCTGTCCACGCAAATCGGAAGTTCCAAGTCCTAATTTTCTTCCTGCATTCAATAATGTGATAGTAGTTCCATGCACAATACCCTGTGGGCCTATGTACATAAAGGAGCCGGCAGTCATCTGACCGTATTGGGTCACACCTAAGGCATTGTATTTATTCCAATCGTCTTTTGAACTGTAATTAGGAATCATCATACCATTGGTAACTACCACCCGAGGGGCATCTTTATGGGAAGGAAACAATCCCAATGGATGGCCTGAATATAATACCAGGGTCTGCTCATCTGTCATTTCAGAAAGGTATTGCATGACCAAGAGATATTGCGCCCAATTTTGAAATACAGCCCCATTTCCACCGTAGGTGATGAGTTCATGCGGGTGTTTTGCCACCTTTGGATCTAGATTGTTCTGAATCATCAGCATGATAGCAGCCGCTTGTTTGGATTTGGCAGGATATTCATCTATGCCGCGTGCAAACATTGGATAATCCGGGCGGAACCGATGCATGTAGATACGACCATAGGTTTCCAGCTCTTCCATAAATTCCGGTGCAAGGGCAGCATGATGCTCAGGCTTGAAATAGCGTAAAGCATTGCGGATAGCGAGCATCTTTTCCTTTTCGGAAAGTACACCTTCAATTACTCTTCTTGGTGCGTGGCTTACGGAATGATCCAGGTCCTTTTTGGGAGGCAATTGATCAGGGATTCCCTGAATTATAGTCGATTGAAAATTATTCATATCAGTTCTATTTGGCTAATAAAAGAAGCGCGAACCAAACCCGGGCTACTCAGGAAGGTTCAAAAATTCGGCGCAAAATAACGGAACTTTTAGGGGCTTTAAAAGAAAAAGGATCTTAATCAGTCACTTCTACTTGTATTGGTGCGGTATAATATTCCCCCACTTTATTAAAAGTGATTTTACCCTGGGTATCAACCAGTGCTTTTTTTCTAATGAGTTCTACTTTGTTGATACCTTTTGTCAGAGAAATGAGGGCTTCCCCGGGCAATTTGATCTCATTTTTGCCGGCAAGTTCAGGTACTTCAACGCTGGCAATTTTTCCTTCTTCAGGGGTAAAAAGGATCCGCAAAGATTCATTGGCGCTGAATAATGCAGTATTCATTTTTAAGCGTGTTCCTTCTTTTTTTGAGATGCCTTCCGGAAAAGAAAAGCTATCAACAGGGGCTATTACAATCGAAGATTGAATAGCCTCCTCTTTTTCAGTTTTTTTGAAGGACCAGGTTACTTCCTTTCCTTGTATTAATCTTTGAGTGAATCGGTATTTAGGCCCGAATCCTTCTATGTCTCTCATTTTCATAGGGTTACCATTGAGGTTAATTTGATGGACCTGCAATGGTTTAGGAAGTGAATCCTGTATTTTGTAGAAGGAAACTTCAGATAGAGAAGTGTTTTGGTCTTGCAAAAAACGAACATAACATTCTGCAGTAATAGGGGATGAAGTATCAGATGGTGTCAGGTTGGTACAGGATGTTATTAAAAAGGAGGCAAAAACGATTGCCAATGCTTGAAGGATGATTTTTTTCATCTTAGTTTAAATTTTGAAAGATAACCGACATCAAAGGTAAAATCTCTATTTGAAATTTATAACTGACTTTAGAATTAGAAACCTGACGTAATCTGTTCAAGAGTGTTATTATTAAGTAGGTTTATTTTATAATGATAAATTTTAAAACCTGACTTATTGTAGAATAATAGAAAGAATTACCTCCATTTTAAAATATCTTTGGACAAAGAAATGCGAAAAACCAGGCAGGAAATAAAATTTCCGATACCCGATTCTGGGTAAGTGCCTGTCTTTCTTTCGACATGGAAAGATTTAATTTTTTGCCACAAGGGGTAATTTCACTATTATTGTGCGCTTATTTAATTGGGTGTAGTGTTTATAGAGGAAAACCCTATATTAATCGAAAATTTAGCAATTTTAAAAAACTGGATTTATGGCACGTAATCTACTTTTAACCTTAGTCCTGGGGATGTTTTCAGTGGCAATGTTTGCCCAGACATCTTTAGGGGGTAAAATTACCGAAGAGGAATCCGGAGAACCGGTGCTTTTTGGTAACGTTACCCTTTACAAGGATGGTGTTTTTTTAACAGGTGTCCAGACGGACCTTGATGGTAATTACAATTTTGCAAACATTGACCCGGGTACATATGATGTTGAGTCATCATTTGTAGGTTTTCAGACCCAGCGAATCACCGATGTTATTGTTTTTGCCGGTAAGGCAAATAAGCTTGACATTAAGATGGGAGTTGGGGTTAATCTGGATGAGGTAATTGTAACCGGTTATAGAGTTCCACTGATTGAGCAGGATAATACAACTCAAGGTAGAACCATTACCAGTGAAGATATCAAAAACCTTCCGACTCGTAACATTAGTGCATTGGCTGCCAACGCAGCGGGTGTATCTCAAGCAGATGAAGGCGACAACATTTACATGAAAGGTTCTCGTAATGATGCTACCTTCTATTATGTGGATGGTATCCGCGTTCAGGGTGGTCTTGTTCCTGAGACAGAGATCGACCAGTTACAGGTAATCACCGGGGGTATTGAAGCTCAGTACGGTGACGTAACAGGAGGTATCATCTCTATCACCACTAAAGGACCTTCAAATGAATTCTCCGGTTCTATTGACGGTGAGACTTCTGAATATTTGGATCCATATCGCAACAGCCTTGTTGGTTTGAGCTTGTCTGGTCCATTGTTGAAGAATGCTGAGGGTGAGTCAATCCTTGGTTTCAGATTAGCAGGTCGTTACACTTACCGTTACGACGATGATCCACCTGCTATTCCGGTATATCGTGTCAAAGATGAGAAGTTAAGAGAATTGGAAGCAAATCCTGTTGTTCCTTTCGGAAGCGGAGGTAGAGTAATTGCCGCTGAAGAAGTGGTAGGTGCGGATGATGTTGACGTATTGGACGCAAATCCTTACGAAGACAGAAAAATCACCAACGTAACCGCTAAGTTGGATGCTCGTTTGTCAAAAGCAATCGACGTGACCTTGAGTGGTTCTTATGCTCAGGATATTGACAGATTCACACCAGACAGATGGCAAGTTTTCAATAGCCATAACAATCCTTACGATACAGAAACGGATTACCGTGCGAACTTCAGGTTCCGTCACCGTTTGGGTAGCCAAAATGCTTCTGCAGGTGATAATGGTGAAGGTAGAGTTTCTCCTATCCAGAATGCATCTTACATCATTCAGGTAGGTTTTGAGAAAAACTTTGTAGACCGTTCTGACTTCCAGCACGGTGATAACCTATTCGATTATGGTTACATCGGTAACTGGGATTATGAGTGGGTTCCACAGGTTACGTTTGACAACTTCGGAGTTCCAGTTGGACATACTGACTTTACCAGACAGTTCAATGGTTATACGCCAGGTTTGAAAAACCCTGTATTAGCTGCATATAATAATGCATCTGACCTTGGCGATGCAAATGACATCGAAGTAACAAACGGTCAGATTTCTACACTATATAGAAGAGCCTTCGATTTCCACCAGAACGTAGGTTATGTATACGACTTGTACCGCCAGCAGGAAGACGACATCTTAACTATGAACCTTACCGGTAGCTTCGATTTGGTAACCGGAAAAAGTTCAAACAGTGGTCGTCACAATATCCAGTTCGGTATTATGTACGAGCAAAGAACCCTTAGAAAATACGATGTAACTCCATTTGACTTATGGTTGTTGGGTGACCAGTTGGCAAACAGACACATCATTGGTGTAGATACCAATACTGTTGTTGACCAGATTGCTTTCCCTCAAGGATTTGGTGATACAGTTTATGTAGATATTTATGACAAACTACTGGACCTTGGAACCTATGAGAACAGCCGTTTCTTTAGAGAAATTCGCCGTGTAACCGGCCAGGGTCTTAATGAATATGTAAACGTTCAAGGTGTTGCTCCTGAGCAAATGGACCTTTCCTTGTTCTCTGCACAGGAATTGAACGACCAGAATAACCTTGACTACTACGGTTATGATTACCTGGGTAACAAGTTAGATCCGAGTATAACTTTCGATGACTTCTTTACATCCAGAAACGCTGACGGAATTCGTGATTTCCCGGTAGCTGCAATGCGTCCTATTTATGCATCAGCTTATATCCAGGATAAATTCACTTTTAAAGACATCATCTTCCGTTTAGGTTTGCGTGTAGACCGTTACGATGCCAATACCAAGGTGTTGAAAGATCCATACTCATTGTATGAAATCATGGGTGCAGGTGACTTCCACAACGAATTTGGTGGTGATCGTCCGGGTAACATCGGAGATGACTATAAAGTATATGTAACTTCAGATAATGGTGAAGAAATCAAAGCTTACCGTGATGGTGACCAGTGGTACCGTGCAAATGGTACTCCTGTGAACGATGGTAACCAGATTTTCGAATCAGGTGGATTGGTATTCCCTAAAATCCAGAACATCGAAGCAAGAACAAACACCAGTTACATCAAATCTGAGAACTTCGACCAGGATGCTTCTTTGAAAGATTATGAAGTACAGGTAAACTGGATGCCTCGTTTGGCTTTCTCTTTCCCTATCTCTGACGAAGCGAACTTCTTTGCACACTATGATATCCTTGTACAGCGTCCAGCTTCAAACAATATCGTAACACCTTTGAATTACTTCTACTGGATTGAAAACTTCGAGAATGGTAGAAATCTTGTTCCAAAGAACAACGGAAATTTGTTGCCAGAAAGAACTGTTGACTACGAAGTAGGTTTCCAGCAGAAACTTTCCAATACTTCTGCATTGAAAGTTGCAGCATACTATAAAGAATTGAGAAACATGGTTCAGCGTCGTACTTACTTGTACGTTCCAAACCTAATTACATATGATACTTACGACAATCAGGACTTTGGTACAGTAAAAGGTTTCACCTTTACGTATGACCTTCGTCGTACGGGTAATATCTCTGCGCAAGTTGCATATACTCTTCAGTACGCAGACGGTACAGGTTCTGACCCGAACTCACAGAGAGGTTTGACTCAAAGAGGTAACTTGAGAACATTGTTCCCATTGAGCTTCGATGAGCGCCACCGCTTTAACATTAACCTTGACTACCGCTACCAGTCCGGTAAGAAATACAATGGTCCGGTTCTATTTGGTAGTGATGTATTGGCAAATACAGGATTGAACGTACAGGCAGTTGCAGTATCTGGCCGTCCTTACACTCAGAAATTAGTTCCGGCTCGTTTCGGTGGTGATGGTACAGTAGGTGCATTGAACGGAGCTAGACTTCCTTGGAACTTTACGATTAACGCAAGATTGGATAAATCTTTCACCCTTGGTGGAAAAGAAGGTAAAAAAGGCTTGAATTGTAATGTGTACATCCGTGTTTCAAACTTGTTGAATACACAAAACTGGAGAAACGTTTATCCAGCTTCAGGTACACCTTACGACGATGGATTCCTTCAGTCTTCCAGAGGTCAGCAGGAATTGGCTACTTTGGTTTCTTCCAACAGAAATGTAGACAACTACCTGGCTTCTTACCAGTGGAGAATGTTAAATGCGAATTACTTCAGTTTGCCAAGAAGAATTTTCATTGGAGCACAATTCGGATTTTAATTGTTGAAAAATCAGTTTAGAGAAATAAAAAATGTATTATAATATGAAAAACATAAAGTACTACTTGCTAGGACTTTTCTGCCTGGGATTGCTGGGGACGACCTATGCACATATTGGTCCGGGCACTAAGAAAGATCCTTCAAAGAGAGCAGTACAAGCGAGAGGCGGAAGTTGTGCTCAAGCAACTGCTAATATTGATCAGGAGACCAATAACGTACGTGCTCGTCTATTAAATGGTGGCGATGTTTGGTGGGATGGTAACAACGGACGTTACATTGTACCAAAGGTAGCTGCTGGTCAGCCTGAGGTTTCTTCATTGTTTGCCGGTGCGGTTTGGATTGGTGGATTTGACCCGGGTGGAAACCTAAAGATTGCTGCACAAACTTACGGTACTTCTCAAGGTAATAGTGACTTTTGGCCTGGCCCACTTGATCCTTTCAATGGTGCGGTAGAAAAAGCTACTTGTACTGATTGGGACCGTTTCTTTAAGGTTACTGCTGCAGAAATTCGTGAACACAGATCTTTGTACGCTCAGGCAGAAGATGGTGAGATCAATTATACTGATGATATGATCCCTAGAGGTGTAAGAGGATGGCCTGCAAAAGGAAACCCTTACTTCTTCGATGTTTGGGATTTCGATCTTCCTAATACCGGACAAGGTTTGGCTGGGTTCTTCGATGCAGATGGTGATGGTATCTATGACCCATTGAACGGAGACTTCCCAGTAATTGAGATCATCGGATGTACAGACTACACTCAGTTTGATCCTCAGTTTCCGGATGAGATGATTTTCTGGATTTACAATGATAACGGTAACGTACACACCGAATCAAATGGTGATGCGATTCAAATGGAGGTACAGGTACAAACATTTGCTTACGCAACCAATGACTTCATCAACGACATGACCTTCCAGCGTTATAAGTTGATCAACCGTGCAACAGAGGATATCACACAGTGTTATTTCTCCATGTGGACTGACCCGGATTTGGGTTGTTACACAGATGACTATGTAGGTTGTGATACAGCAAGAAGTTTGATGTTCGTTTACAACCAGGATGCAGCAGACGGTCAGACCGGATGTTCTTGTCCAGGTGGTGTAAATACATACTGTACAGATATTCCAATTTTGGGTGTGGATTATTTCCGTGGTCCAAAAGGTAGAGTTCCATTGATTGACTCTGCTACCGGAGATACCATTATTGACCCGTTAACTATGCTACCAAAAGATACGCTAGTTGAATTGGGAATGTCTTCCTTTACATATTATAACAATGCTTCAGTTGGTAATCCTCAGCCAGGTACTACTGACCCACAGACTGCTCAGGAATATTACAACTATATCACAGGTAGATGGAGAGATGGTTCTCCGTTCCAGTTCGGAGGTACAGGTTATAATACAGGAGGGGTTGAGATTGATTACGCATTTCCAAGTAATCCAGCTTGTACAGATGATAATGCTTGTTGGTCTATGTATCTGGAAAGCTTGGGTGAAGGTGACCGTCGTACATTACAGGCTACTGGTCCTTTTACCTTGAAACCTGGAGATGTTAACGAGCTTATCATCGGGGTTGTTTGGATTCCTCAAGCTGATTATCCGGCACCTGATATCGTTAACCTAAGAGCAGCGGATGACGTTTCTCAGGCATTGTTTGACAACTGTTTTGAAATTACTGATGGTCCGGATGCACCGGATGTTGACTGGATTGAGTTGGATCGTGAAATTATTGGTGTATTGACCAATGATGAGCAGCGTTCTAATAATGCATTTGAAATGTATGCCGGTGAAGACCTTCAGGCTCCTGAATCTCTTCCTGAAGAAGATAAACTATACCGTTTTGAAGGTTATAAAGTGTTCCAGTTGATCAGCCCTAACGTTGCAAGAACTGCATTGACTGATCCAACACAAGCACAATTGGTTTTCCAAAGTGATATCGACAATGGAGTTGGTAAAATTTACAACTGGACAGCAATTGACAATCCTAACGATGGTCAGCCAGATATCTGGGTGCCTTCAGAGCAAGTATTGTCTGAAAGTCCGGATAGAGGTTTGAGACATACCTTCAAGATTAGCGAAGACTTGTTCTCAACTACTACAGATACTCGTTTGGTAAACCACAAAAAATACTACTTCATTGCAATTGCTTACGCACACAATGAATATGAGCAATTTGATCCTTACGCTGCAGGTGGTACAGGTATTGGACAGCCAAGACCATACATCGAAGGTCGTAAAGGTTCAGATGGAGGACGGATTAAAATTTATACTGTTATCCCTAGACCTATCGGTTATGAAGTGTTAGCTTCAGAATATGGCGACGGTGCACAAATTACAAGAGTTGATGGTCGCGGTGCAGGAGGACATTTCCTTGATATGACTGACGAATCACGTGATAATATCATCAACAATACCTACGATGGTACCATTGTTTACAAAGAAGGTAGAGGACCATTTGATGTATCTGTGTTTAACCCACTAGACGTTAAAAATGGTACTTTCTCTTTGACAATGTACGATGAGAACATGGCCAACTCAACCTTGGATAATGAAGTTCGTTGGAGACTTACCAACCTTGATAATCCTGCAGAGGTTATTGAATCTGACCGTACAATTGATGAGTTCAATGAGCAAATCATTGCTCAGTATGGATTCTCAGTTACTGTAAAAGACGGTTTACTTCCTGGAAACAATGAAGATGGTCTTGGTGACCCTGCCAACGGTGCTATCGGTTACGAAGAGGTATACAGTGATGACCTTGGAGACTCATGGTTGACAGGACTTCCTGCTACTGGTTTGTTCGGTAGAAATCCTTTGATGGCTACTGCTCCAAATGAACCGGATCATTATCTGGATCCTACTCAGGCGTATGCTCAGTTAGGAAACGGAACATGGCAGCCATACTTCCTATTGAACTATAGAGCTGACCCATCCGGATTTGGTTATGTATCACCGGTTTGGACTTCTCAAGGAGCTTTGGTTAGACAACAGATGGATTTGGCAGATTTGAATAACGTTGATATCGTGTTCACTTCTGATAAATCAAAATGGAGTAGATGTGTTGTAATCGAAACCAGTTCTCCTTCTATGGTGTCCATTGGTTTGGAAACTGAAGGTCAGGCGAGTCATTTCGATACAAGAAAAGCTCCTTCCGTAGGAAAAGATGATTTGGATGGCGATGGTCTACCTGATGTTGATGGCGATGGCGAAGGTATGGGATGGTTCCCGGGTTATGCTATTGATGTAGAAACCGGTGAGCGTTTGAATATCTTCTTTGGTGAAGCATCTATCTACCGCTGTGATGAGCCAACATTGGAACCAATTCTTGACCCATGTGGTACAGGATTGTTTGACAATGGTGCTCCAACCGGTGCTGACATGATGTGGAACCCAACCAGCCAGGATGTTCTATTGGATATTCCTCAAGGATTCCAGGGCCCATGGCAAGGTATTTTGGGTGGTCACCATAATATTTATGTGACTAATACTCCATACGACAGTTGTAAAGCTATTCGCAACAACTTGCGTCCGGGTATCAATCCATTGTCTAAATCAAGATCACTTAAGTTTGTTACCTGGGCAACGATTCCATACTTGCTTCCTGGTACCACTATGAACTCTTACAGTGAAGGTTTGATTCCTAACGACGTAGTTGTAAAATTGAGAGTGGATCATCCATTTGAAGTTTTCACTGGTACCGGTGAAAATGGTGGATATCCAACGTATGAATTTACCCTTGCGAACAGAGAAGCAAGAGATATTGAAACTACAACTGAGATCAACGAAGCGTTGGCAAAAATCAATGTAGTTCCAAATCCATATTATGGATTCTCTGCTTATGAAAATTCTCCATTCTCGACTGTTGTTAAGATTACCAATTTGCCGGCTAAATGTGATGTTTCTATCTATTCATTGGATGGTAAATTTATTCGTCGATACAACAGAGATGAGCAAGGTATTGTACCGGTAGGTAATAACCGCGCAATTGAGCAAGCTCAAATTCTTCCGGACCTTGAATGGGATTTGAAAAACAGCAAAGGTATCCCAGTTGCTTCCGGAATTTACTTGATTCACGTAGATGCTCCCGGGTTGGGCGAACGTGTACTGAAATGGTTTGGAATTCCAAGACAGTACGATCCAACCGGACTATAAAATAAAAAGGTGGGGATCTTTGGGTCCCCACCCATTTTAAAGAATTGAAAAAGGATAACTATCATGAATAAACTTTTTTACACTTTCATATGCCTGATGGCCGGTACACTGCTTTTTGCAGGTAATCCGGATCGCCAGGGTGAAGCGGGAGCATACGAGCTTTTAATGAATCCTTGGGCAAGAAGTGCAGGTTTACATACCATGAATACGGCAAGTATTTCCGGTGTTGAGGCGCTTCGTCTAAATCCGGCCGGATTGGTTCGTATCAATAAGACCGAATTGGTTTTCGGTCATACACAATATCTAAAAGGTACAGATATAACTTTCAACGCTTTTGGACTTAGCCAAAAAGTAGGCAAAAGCTCTGCTTTTGGTGTAAGTATCATGGCTGTTAATTTTGGTGATATCCTTGAGACTACTGTTGATCAGCCGGAAGGTACAGGTGGTACTTTTACCCCTAGCTGGTTCAATATCGGTCTATCGTATGCTCACATGTTTGAAAATAAAGTAACGGTTGGTTTGACTTTCCGTGCTGTTTCTGAGTCAACTTCTCAGGTTTCTGCATTTGGGTTCGCTATCGATGCCGGTGTACAATATGTTACCGGTCCACAGGATAATGTAAAGTTTGGTATCTCTCTTAGAAACATTGGTTCTCCAATGACCTTCGAAGGACAGGGACTTTCTGAGTCATTAACGCCTCCTTCAAGCGAAGGTAACGTTCCCGGTTTGGCAGGTTACCAGCTTTCTTACTTCACACGTTCTCAGGATTTTGAATTGCCTTCAGCATTGAATATTGGATTGTCTTACGATTTCTTGTTTGGCAAAAATATGAGATTGACTGCTTTAGGTAATTTCACTTCTAACTCTTTCTCTCGTGACCAGATTGGTGGAGGCCTTGAATTCAGCTTAAACGATATGTTTATGTTGAGAGGTGCTTACCGTTACGAAGTTGGAGCAAATCAAGGAACTGTTGATGATGCACCAATCTACAGCGGTCCTAGTGCCGGTGTAACTGTTCAGGTACCTACTAAAAAGGGTAGCGAGAACAAAGTAGGAATCGATTATGCTTACCGTCTGACTAAACTTTTCAATGGTACGCATAACATTTCCGTTCGCTTCAATATGTAAAAATTAGATATCATTGCTTTCAAAGTTGAGTTTTTAACCTTAACTTTGCGGAAATATAGACGAGAACGTTTTCGATGGGATATCGGAAGCGTTCTCGTCTTTTATTGTTTGAGCAGCAAATCTTTATGCCCGTTGGAGGGTTTTTTATCAAGCCTCTTTTTTCAATCAAAATTTGTGGCAGTAAAAGAAACGGGTCCTTTTGACCATTGCCTGTTCTGACTTTGTTTAAACCCTAAATTGTTACAGTATGTCTAAATACGTTTATCTTACAAAAGAAGGCTACGAGAAGTTGAAAGCCGACCTGGAAGATTTGAAGACCAATGGCAGAGCCGAAGCAGCTAAAGCAATTGCAGAAGCACGTGATAAAGGTGACCTTTCAGAAAATGCAGAATATGATGCTGCAAAAGATGCACAAGGGATGTTGGAAATGAAGATTAGTGAGATGGAAACTACCTTTGCTAACGCTCGCCTTATTGATACCAGCCAAATTGATACTTCAAAAGTTGCCATCCTTTCAAAGGTAACCATCAAAAATAAAGCGAATAATAAGCAGGTGACTTATCAATTGGTTTCGGAAACAGAAGCTAATTTGAAAGAGAAGAAAATATCTGTAGATTCACCTATCGGTACCGGATTGTTGGGAAAAGTAATTGGTGATATCGCTGAAGTACAAACTCCTGCAGGGTCCGTATCTTTTGAAATAATTGATATTCAATTTTAAGGTATCATGGCAACCATTTTTACAAAAATTATTAGTGGAGAGATTCCTTGTCATAAGGTAGCAGAAACGGAAAATTACCTTGCGTTTCTTGATATTAGACCATTGGCAAAAGGGCATACCCTTTGTATTCCCAAAAAGGAAAATGACTTCATCTTCGATTTAGCAGACGATGATTTGACAGGTTTGATTTTGTTTGCTAAAAAGGTGGCAAAAGCCATTAATAATGAAGTGACCTCTAAGCGAATTGGCTTAACCGTCATAGGTACAGAAGTACCACATACCCACATTCACCTGGTACCATTTCACCAGGAAAGCCAGATGTGCTTTGCTTCACCCAGGGTGGAAATGACCCACGAAGAAATGGCAGAACTGGCCGCTAAACTTCAGGCAGCATTTAATGCGCTATAAATATTCCAAAAGAAAATGGAGGTCCTTATGGCCTCCATTTTCTTTCCGGATTATCTGCTAGAAATTTTTTCCAATCCTTCGCTTTTCCTGTATTTCCAAAAAGGCTGGTCATTTGAAAATGATGGCAAACCGCAGTTGCTAACGCATCTGTTGCATCCAGATACGAATCATCCACCTCTTTAGAAATGATGGTCTTCAGCATGGCTGCTACTTGCTCCTTTGAGGCATTTCCATTGCCTGTAATCGATTGTTTTATTTTTTTGGGAGAATATTCCGTTATGGAGAGTCCATGTGAAATGGCGGCCGCCATAGCGACGCCCTGAGCACGACCCAATTTCAACATCGACTGGATGTTTTTACCATAAAAGGGGGCTTCGATGGCCAAAGATTCGGGTTGATACATTTCGATTTGGGCACTGGTATGCTCGTAAATGGTACGAAGCTTTTCAGCCTGTTCGTTAAAATGACCCATTTTTACAACCCCCATATGAACGAGGTTCAGACTGTTTCCATCAATTTCCAGGATAGCAAACCCAAGTATATTGGTACCGGGGTCTATGCCGAGAATTCTATGTCGGGGCATCGTTTGATTTTTAACAAAGGTATGTTTTATTGCTGTACTGCCGGTGCCGGGTAATCTTCGTCTTTTAATCCCCACATTCTTTTAAAAAAGGTATCAAAACTTCGACCCTTTGATTCTTCCGCTCTGCTGGGCTGCTCTGCCTTCATTTCTCCGTTTTCTTCCTTTAAAAAGAAGCGGAAGACATAATCTTTCTCATTCCCAAATTTACCTGTAGTGGTTCCGTATCTCAAATCATTTAACTGTAGGCCACCCTGGTCCCTTTCTATCACGTTATAATACCCATTGGAAAACCAATCAAGTATTTTAATGGCACGGTCATTTTCGTGTCCGGCAAGCAACTGATGGTTTTTGTGCAATTCGGTGAATGGTTCCATGATTGCTCTTTCGTCATAAAAGGAGTACATTCCATGATAATACATGGTATCTCCTTCAGCAATCGCCTGCCATAATATATTGTTCAAAATGGTTGGCGTAGTCATGTACCGCTCATATTTCAATCCTTTTCCGGCTAGGGTTCTTTCGAATATGGTGTTCACCTGACTTTTATGATATACAGTAAACAACATGTACAAAGAACTTATACCAATGCCGGCCCAGGTCCATAAAGCCCGGGTCTTGGATTCTTTAGGTCTAAAACCGGCTATTACAAGGCAAATGATGAATGGAACGGTATAAATGGGGTCAACAACAGAGATATTGTTAAAGGCAACCCTGTAATCAGAAAATGGATAGAATAATTGGGTGCCAAACGTGGTGAAGGAATCCAGGATAGGGTGGGTGACAATGGCCCAAAAATACAACAAGGTCCAATCCTTCCAGGAGGCATCAACCGTAGCAAGTGGTTTAGCCAGGTATTTTCTCTGCAAGGCAAAGATTATTAATCCTGAAACAATTAGGACACCAATCAAAACGGATACATTCAATTGGCCGCCGATATTGTACACTATGAAATTTATTCCCAACCCAACCCCCAAGAGAAGTAGGGACCAAATCAGGAAAGCAAAGGTTTTGTAGTATTGATTTTTATAAATCCCACTTTGGTAAAATTTATAAGTCAGCCATCCAAACAGGAAAGGTGTTGTGAATGCAAATAAAAAAGAGTGGGTAATACCGCGATGGAATGCCAGGGCCGACATGTCGTCCATGAAAAAATTGGCCAGGACGTCAAAGTCAGGAAGCGTACCACCAATAGCACCCCAGAGCATAGCTCTGTTTCCAATTTTTTTTCCCAGTACCACCTCACCCATGGCTGCACCCAGGGTTATTTGCGTTAATGAATCCATATTTTGCTAAAAATTGGGTGTATAACCCTGGTCATCCGGAATTGTTTGAAAACTTATACGAAGCAAAGGATAAGTTTGGAAATTGCCAAAATTCAACGAAAAAGAAAGTTTTTTTGACGCTTTTGCATTGCTCACTTTCTTTTAACTTAAAATTTGAGCAAGGTCGCTTAGCATATCATACCTTTGTAACAATTAAAATTAATAGTATGAATAGGCTTGTTCAAGGGTATTTGGTGCTGGTTACCGGCGCTTTGTTGCTAATTGTGTTTTCCTCTTACAGCAATTTGGAATCTGGTAAAACTTCTGAGGAAAATATTGCCAAAGCAAACACACTTTCCCAGGTGATTGAATCGGTACGTTTTGACAAAGATTTTGACTTTGCAGGAGAAAAATTGCCGATGGAAAATTTCGATACCCGCGAACGCCTGGAAACCGAAATCCTGCGAAATGCCTATTACCATTCCAGCACCTTGCTAAATCTGAAAAAGACAGCTCGTTTTTTTCCTGTAATTGAGCCTATTTTAAAAAAGAATGGTGTTCCTGACGATTTCAAATACCTGGCAATCGCGGAGAGTAATTTGAGTAATCCAACGTCTCCTGCCGGTGCTAAAGGTTATTGGCAGTTTATGCGCAATACGGGCTTGGAATATGGCCTTGAAATCAATAGTGAAGTAGACGAAAGAATGCATATCGAAAAAGCTACTGAAGCTGCTTGCCGCCTAATCAAAAAATATAAAGAACAACAAGGATCGTGGACCATGGCTGCTGCAGCCTACAACATGGGTTCTAATGGTTTGAACAAAGAAAGAGAAGCTCAAAAGACAGATTATTATTATGATATGAATCTGAATGAGGAAACCGGTAAGTACATTTTCCGCATTATGGCTTTTAAGGAAATTATGTCTTCTCCTCAGAAATATGGCTTCTATCTGGAAGAAGGCGACTATTACGCACCCTTGGATGATTATGTAATTGTTGAAACGGATACTGCCATTGAAAACCTTGGCGATTTTGCCTCGAAGTATGGTACCTCATACCGTATGATTAAAGTCTTTAATCCATGGTTACTAACCAATAAATTGGTCAACAAGGCTGGTAAGAAGTACGAGATTAAGGTGCCAAGGACAAAGTTTTAATAAGCGACTTCTAACACTTTTATTTCTAAACGCTGGTTTACCAGGTGGTCTTTAATTGGACAGTCCTCCAGGCTTTTGCAATCGTTAATGGGGGTGGAAGAACCATAGCCTTTGGCTTGTAACCTTCCTGAAGCTATTCCTTTCTCAACAAGATATTGCAGAATGTTAGTCGCTCTTTCCTCAGATTTTAAGCTGTTTTCATCTTTGTCATAAAGGTTGATGGTATGACAGCCTATCTCCACTTTTACCTCCGGATATTGCTTTAGAAAGTCAACCAATTTGTCCAGTTCCAATTTTATTACATCGTTGAGGTCAGCAGTGCCAACATTAAATTTGATGGCAGAGATAACAAAAGTATAGCCGGGTTCAAGATTTTTATTCCAGGCCGCCCTTACCAAATCACTTTCATTCATGACTGTATTTTGGTCAGCTGACGGTTCATCAAAATTGGCATTTTGAGCCAAAGGAGAAGTCACCTCCATTTGGGGAATCCTGAGCTCCTGCTGTTCTTTTATTTCTGCTTCAGTGGTAGGTAAAGCTTCACTTTGATGATTTGTTGATGCAATTGGCTCCGTAGTTGAAGTTTCTGTTGCTTGGATTTCCTCCTTTTCAATAATTGATTCAGATGACTCTAAGGTTTCTTCTTGAAACGAAGGCGCTTCCTCAACTTCTTCCAATTTTGTTTCTTCCTGAAATTTATTCGATTCTTGTGCCTCCATCGATGCCAGTGATTCAATAGGCTTTTCGGTAGGAGTCAAGTTCGGGTCCTCTTCTTTTTGAAATGTGGGAGTTGGTGGATTAGGATCTTTATTAGGTTGTGTTTGGGGTTGGCTTTCCTTGTTTAGGTTTAGGCTGATAAATTCCTCTTTAGTTTGAGTTTCATTATTTTTTTCGACCTGCTCCGTTTGCGTCTCTTCCTTTGCTTCCATTACAATCATTTCATCAGTAGTCGAATCTGGATAGAATAGGTAGATATCGTCATCACCTCCACTTCTGGACGAAGTAAACAGACCGGAATCACCATTTTTATTCAGGCAAATGGAGATGTCGTCCATGGCAGAGTTAATGGGCTTTCCCAAGTTAACCGGTTGCGACCAACTGCCATCTGTATTTGCTTTGCTGACGAAGATGTCGAATCCTCCAAATCCAACATGCCCCTTTGAACAGAAGTAAAGGTTGCCATTTTTATCAATAAAGGGGAATCCTTCGTTGGCAGGAGAATTGACCTCAGGTCCAAGGTTTTTTCCAGGTGCCCATTCTCCATTCGATTTCATTTTCACTTACATAAATATCCGTTCCGCCTTCTCCGTTGGATCGGTCTGCTACATAAAATAGTTTTTTACCATCAGGCGAAACCGCAGGATGCATATAATTGCTTCCAATATTGCAGAATGCTAATTTTTCGACATTTTTAAAAGATCCATTATCATCAAAAGACGCAGCATATAATTGCAGATTGTAGGTGTTTTGCTTGTTTAGGGTGTTGGCATTTTTTGTAAAATAAACCTTGTTTGCTACTGTGTCAAAAGCAGCATTTGTAGTGTTTTTATTTACTTCATTCAACTTGTCAAGCGCTTCAGGCTCGGACCAATCTCCTTCAGGAGTAGGAGATGAGGCATACAATTTTAGAAAGTCTCTACCCGTAGTCCCTGATTTTTTCTGAAGGAGTTTAAGACCTGCATTTCTATCTGAGGTGAATACAATTTTATCCATCCAAAAAACAGGACCGTTATCATCTGCAGTAGAATTTTGGGAGAATTCCTCAATTCGGATGTTTTCAAAATAGGGAACAATGTTTTGGACCTCTTCACATGCTTTTATGAGTAAAGGTGCGTTTTTGCTATCCGGTTGTTCGTCCAGGAATTTTTCAAACCATTGTTTCGCTTCATCGTATTTCTCATTGCTCATCAAGGCTTCTCCATAATAGAACATTGTAATTGCGGGGCTGTGCTCATCAGTCACCAATTCTGCATATAAACTTTCAGCTTCTGGCAAGAGATTGTTCATTTTATAACAATAAGCCAGTTTGGTTTTAGCCATCCTGCTATCGGTTTGGGCCAATACTTCTTCATACAAAGGCATAGCCTCTGCAAATTCATCATTTTTAAAATGTTCGTTCGCCTTTTTCAAAGCCCTTTGTTGTCCAAAACTTTGAAAACCAAACAAAATGAAAAACAAAAGAATCGTGAATGTCCGAAGCATAGCCGGTAAGATTTGCACAGTTTAAACCTGTTTTTTATAAAAACACATGATAATTATTACTAATTTGATTGTGCAAATACTGTGCGAGAAATGCCAAAGGATGACTTTTTTTGAAAAATTCGTCTCAAAAAAGAACAATGATATTTTTCTTACCTTTTATGCAAAAAGAAAACCTATGAGATTTTTACTAGTTGTTTTTGTTTCAATTGTACTCGCTATCCCTTCCTTTGCTCAGAAAAAATCTGAACATGCACCAAAAGTGGAAGAAGGAACCCGCAACATGTATCAGGGTTCTAAAAATGCATTGACCGTCACCCTTAGAGATGCAGATGATAAAATTGTTGAAAAGCTTTGGGACGATCTAATCAAGAACTACAAGTCCAAGTTGAAAAAGGTAAAAAAAGCAGATGTGGAGATGGCTGAAAATGTAAGAATCCAGTCGATCAGTGGCACTGGCAACCTTAATTTATACAGCAAAATAGAAGAACAAGGTGATGATGTCATCCTCACCGTATGGTTTGAAATGAGCAATGGTAATTTCCTCAACTCTGCAGAATTCCCAAATTCCTATAAGGAAGCGGAAGAGATGCTGGAAAACTTTGGAGTTTCGGTAAAAAGAAGAATGGTCCAGGAAGAGCTGGAAGATGAGCAAGATGCCCTTGGAGACCTCAATAAAAACCTGGAGAAAATGATCAAAAGAAAAGAAAATCTAGAGAAAGATATTGAAGATTACAAAAAGCGGATCGAAGACGCCAAAAAAGAAATTGAAGATAATCTATCAGGTCAGGAAGACCTGAAGAAGAAAATAGAAGAGCAAAAATCCCAGGTAGAAGCAGTAAATAAGCGATTGGGGGATATACAGTAATTGGAGGCTGGATGCTAGTTGCTAGTTGCAGTTCACGGCTCGCGTGATGCGGAATGCGTGGT
>JAGQWW010000110.1 GCA_020436955.1 Saprospiraceae bacterium
AAGACCGGAAAATGAGTAGTATTATGCAGTGAGCAAACTATTGGTTTGTCGTCGGCAAGAAAGTCCGCAAAAATCGCAATGAATATCAATCCATATAATATCCTCAGAGACCATCGCGCGCTGGATATATCACGTAGCCTGGCCCAGAGAGTATTTTTTGAAAGATTTTTCTTTACCATATCGGAAGCTTCAATAACAAATATAAGAAGGTAAAGAAAGAATAATAATCAGGGCAAAAATTTGATCTTACCAGGATTGGGTAAAACCAAATGAAATGGCATAGGCAAACGGGTAATGTTCACTAAAAAAAACCTTTTCGTTGTACCTCGTTATAGAGGACCTAAAATGGGCCCCGGCCAATAAATTAAAATTTTGGAAGAGTTTTTTTCTGTATTGAACATCTATTGCAGCTGACATTGGCCATTTGGGTGCATAGGGCACATAATCAGTCTCATGATATTGTTCTAACAAAAAGGATGGTTGAATGGATAAATTATAGTTTTCCCTTAGTAGGAATTTGTAATTGTAGACCAAGGTGTAAGTGAAAAAAGGTAAAATCCTGTTCCTTTCAAAGTAATTCTCATCGCCAGGGCCGAGTAAAATATCGTAGTAAGTAGTAGGGAATCTGTATTCTGAATATCCGAATCCCACTCCCAGAGAATGCCTTGGACTCAAATTTTTAAAAAGATTCAATTGATAATTCTGGAAAAAGCCAGGTCTCTGATCTCGTACCGGGCATCCTTCAATGCATACAATAAACCGCACCGGGGCATTGTAATGAAAAGATTGCCCTAAGGAGCTGGAAGTAGTAAGATCCCAGGATGGATTATTGGTGGACTGACCCATCGTGGTCATTTGGATCAGACAAAGAAATAAAAATGTAATTAGTGATTTCATCTTCCTTTTTTAAAAGGGAGACGGAAACCACCTGAAAAGGGTTGGGTAGCTTACACTACCCTCTTTTCTATATAATCAGAATTTAATAAGGATAATGCCCCCATATATTTAAGCTTAAACGAAAGTAGATCACCCACCTTATAATCCCTTTTCGAGCTACCAAGGTCCACTATCAACATGTCAGAACTTGCATTTACAATTTTTACATGGGGATCATCTGCGATAATAAAATCTGGAGATATATCCAGCAGACCGATGTCTATGATTGCACGATACGATTCTCTGCCAAAGTCTTCTTCGTTGATTTCGGTAATTTCGCCGGATGGATTAGCTGCCAATTCACCAATGGGAACGGTCGGCTTTTTTGTGATTTCCAGGATTTCAGCGTATAATTTGAATACATCCGCTTCCATGCCTTCAATGGTACCACCGGTGAACAGGTCTGCACCAAAATAAAGGGTCTCTCCTACCCTGAAGTGATTGATTGCTGTGGGTACCTGGCTTTTAAAAATTAAGGGTAAGGTTACGGAAGTACCTGCAGTGATAAATGGAATTTTCCTGTCAAATTTTGCTTCAATCAATTGTTTATACAAACTTAATTGTACCAGTTTGTCCTGAGAAGGCATTACTCCATGCAGACAATTCAAATTGGTTCCAATAGCAGTGATTTTGATATTGGGTAGTTCAAATACTTTTTGGTAAAAATCCATTAGGTGTTCTCCCATTATGCCTTCACGTAGATCACCCAGCTCAATCATGATGGTGACTTTGTGGATTTTCCCCTGACGAACGGCTTCATCGGAAAGTGTTTTTATCGTTTCACTTTCTGAATTGAAACTAACGTCAGCATATTTAACTACTGTTTTTATGCTTCGTTTTGGGGGTGGTTTGATATAAACCGTTTGGACATTTGGATTGATTTTTTTGATCTTTTTTAAATTGGATAATCGACTGTCACATACCTCACTTGGACCTAAGGCCAATACCTCTTTTAAAAATAATTCATTCCCACAAAGCAGTTTAGTCACTACTGCCCAGTCGATTCCTTTTTCCTTAAACAACTTGTCCAAAAACTCATAATTGTGTTTGAGTTTTTCCTTGTACATGTTGATAAATGCCATGATGCTCTCTTTTTAAAAATCTGTTTCTGAGTATTATTCAACAATAAAGCGTGGAATATTGTGCGGCAACCTGGTCAACAATTCGTAGTTTACCTGATCACTTGCCGTTCCAAATGATGATACTGAAATTTCCATATCACCTTGTTTTCCAATGATAACCACTTCATCTCCTTGTTTTACGTTTTCAGTGTAGGTAATATCGACAGCCATCATATTCATGTTTACCATGCCGACTACTGCCAGTCTTTTACCATTGATTAAAACCCTGCCCTGATTACTCAAATTTCTAGTGTAACCATGGCTGTATCCTACCGGAATGATGGCTATTTTCATATCCTGATTGGCTAAATAGGAGGTTCCATAACCAATAAATTGGCCTGCTTTCACATTTTTGGTGTCCATTACCAGGGTTTTCCAACTTATCAACCTTTTTAATGGACTATCGTTTTCTCTTTTTCGAGTTAGAAACTCTACACCCGTCTCAGTGGACGGGAAAAAGCCGTATTGAAGTATTCCAATTCTAACCATATCCATATGCGTTGAAGGATATCTCAAAGCTGCTGCTGAACAGGCTGTATGGTATTGTTCCGGTATACAATCATGTTTCAGAAAATAATCTTTAATTTTTTCAAAAACACTTTTTTGCTTTTTGATCCGGTAGTAATTAGCAATACTTTCTGCACCTGCAAAATGGGTGCATAATCCGCGAAATCTAATATGTTCACCTTCTTTCTTGAGGATTGGAAGTAGTTTTTTGATTTCATTGGCTTCTAGCCCTGTCCTATTCATTCCTGTTTCCACCTCAAGATGGATGATCGCCCGCTTGCCAAGTTTTTTTGCCACTTTAATAGCAGTTTTAAACCTATGCAAGTCGAAGACATAAAATTCAATTTCCTTTTCAATGGCCCATTCTATCTCTTCAGGCGATAATTGGCCCATTACCATAATCGTAGGTCCATTGGTTACGGTATTAAACACCCTCACTGCTTCATCAGCACTAAAGACGGAGAAATGATTGATGCCGCAAGCTTCTGCCAACGGAACATATTGTTCGATGCCATGACCGTAGGCGTTTCCTTTTACTACAGAGGAAATAGTGGTGCCTTCCTTTACAAAATCTTTTATGAATTTGATGTTTTGCTGCAAGGCACTTTTGCTGATTTCAATGGTGGAAGTATGGAACATGTTTACTGTAACTTTTGCCAGATGGTTTTAAACATTTCGATTCCTATAGGTAAAATATCATCCGGAAAATCATAGTCTGGATTATGTAATGCAGGCGTCTCTTTTCCTGCTCCAATTCCGAACATGGCACCTTTGTATCGCTGGGTAAATAATCCAAAATCCTCTCCCCATTTGAAAGGATAAGCTCTTTCATGAACGGATAATTTCAGTTGCTCACCTGCATTTCGGATTGCATCTACAACCAGGTCATCATTTTCATTTGCAGCAAAAACCTGGGTGAATTCAACGGATAGCTTGGTTTGCGTTGCTTCACAGCTGGATTGGGCAATCTCAAGTATGTTTTTCTCGAGTTTTTCTATTTCAGCAGTGGTCCAGGTGCGTATGGTAAGATGTAATTCGCCATATCCTGCAGCAATTCCATAACTCAAATCTCCCACATTCACATGTACCGGAGTGATGACTGCAAAGTCTGATCGCTCCGGTGCATTATTTGAAAGGGAATCTACTTTTTGTAAAATGTCAGCAATTGTAAAAGCTGGATTAAAACCATTTTCCGGTTCTGCTGCATGAGCCGTTTTGCCGGTTATTTTTAAAATGATACTTTTTACAGCAGCTGTAAAGGAGCCTGGTTTAAATACAATTTCACCAAGGTTATACCCTGGAAGGTTGTGATAGGCAACTACAAAATCAGGATGGATATCGTTCCATTTTTCATCAGCCAGGATAGCAGCAGCACCCATGCCATTTTCCTCAGCAGGCTGAAACATTAACCCCACTTTTCCATTAGCCGGTCTGTTTTGTGCTAGCCACTGGGCAAAACCCAGCAAAGTTGTGGAATGTCCGTCATGTCCACACTTATGGGAAACACCTTCTGTTGAAGATTTGTATTTAAAATGATTTATTTCTTGAATGGGAAGGGCATCCAATTCAGCCCTGAATATTATAAAAGGTCCCGGATTTCCACTGTCAAAAATCGCTAGAAGCCCGGTTCCTCCCAGTTGGTCAATTAATTGATCAGGTTGACAATCTTTCAATTGACTTTTAATGAATTTAGCAGTTTCAAATTCTTTTTCAGATACTTCAGCGATGACATGGAGATGCTGCCTTATGTCCTTCAGCTTTTCAAGTGTACCTGAATCTATTGCTGTCGTTTGTGCTATCATTTTTTCAATATGCACCAATCGCTTTTGGCGAATTGGGTTTATAGGTTAAAAGACTTAATACAATAAATGTAATGGCGGAAAATGTTATTCCAGCCAGGTTTGCATCCAATTCATACGGCAGTTTTACTTTCAAAATCACCAACAAAGTGGTAGTAGAACCTCCAATTATCATGGCCCAAAAAGCAGCCACGGAAGTTGACTTTTTCCAATACAATGCTCCTAAGACCGGGATAAAAAGACCGGATACCATAAAGGCATAAGAAAGCAGCATTAATTCCAGTACATTTTGCATGAAACTGGCCAGGATCAATGCCAATACTCCAATTATAAAGGTTACTATTTGTGATAGCCTTAATACTGCCTTATCATCGTCATCCAATCCGGTTACTTTAGAAAGTATATCGGTTACTACATTACCTGAAGCTGCCATGAGACAAGAATCGGCTGTTGACATGATAGCTGAAAAATAAGCTGATAACATCAAACCCATTAATCCAACAGGAAGTACTGTTCGTAACAATAAAGGTAGGCCCATTTCGGGATCAAGATCCGCTAGGTTCAGGTAGCCTGCGTATTCAAACATGCCCTGTTCAGCAGCTACGCGAGAAAAAAGCCCCAACAAAACACCCATGAAGGCCATTATTGGATATTCAAAAATTCCTGCTATATACCAGGCTCGTTTGGCCGTCTTTTCATCCTTGCAGGCATAAATCCTTTGGTATAATGTCATACCTACAAACCAAATAGGGATAATCGTAATCATCCAGTTAAACATAGTAGACCAACTTACATTGCTGAGTGACAGGAAATCATCAGAAAGTGTGGCTTTAATAGCATCCATTCCTCCAATGGAATAATAACCGAGTGGAATACCTATAAAAACCAAGCCTGCCATCAAAATGATCCATTGAACTGTATCTGTATAAATCACTGCTTTCAATCCTCCTATTACAGTATAGCCGACTGCTATTACTCCCATTATTATTAAAGCAACTTCGAGATCCAGATCAAGAAAGGTGGCTGAAGCTAATTTGGCACCCGCCAGTAATTGTGAACTGGTAAATCCTATATATCCAATGGCCGAAATGATTCCGGCTAAAAAGGCTACATTTTTATTATAGAAATGTTTGAACAACTGAGGAAAGGTATACCACTTATGGTGTCTGGAAATGTCGAAAACCCTTGGAATCAGAAATACTGAAGCCAACCAGGCACCAATCAGCCCGGTAAATAACATCCAGGAGCCGGCAATACCCATTAAAAAACCTAATCCACCTAATCCTATAGAGAAACCTCCTCCTACATCTGTGGCTACAACGGAAAGCCCTATGTGAACACTTCCCATTTGGCGACCCCCTACATAATAATCATCTGAATTTTCATTTTTCCTAAAAAAGTAGAAGCCTATTCCCAGCATAACCAGGAAATAGACCACAAATACACTTATATCAACATAATTCATAGGGCAGGATTATTGCTCAGCTTCTTGTTGTTTCTTCAATTTGTATTCAGCATTTATTATTTCCTTTCTTCTTTCAATGGAAGGTTTTGTGAAATGCTTTCTTTTTCTAAGCTCCTGTAACAATTTGGTGTTTCTGAATTTTCGTTTGTAGCGTTTCAAAGCTCTTTCAATACTCTCTTCATCTTTTCTTTCAATAATTAGCATAAATAGAATTTTGGAGATATCAGCTGACACCTCCGGTTTAAAAAAAAATAAGATGCCTCTGCAAAAATCAGAGGCGGGTAAATTTTATAATTGATTGGCAGTTGAGCGGGTAAAGTTTGCTCCGTTAGACTGGCTTTTTTTAAGCCTCATTTCAAGATATTTGTTCTCGAAGCCCAATTTTTCGTAGAGAAATTTTGCCGGATTATCGGGTTCTACATGCAAGGCAATGTCACCATCTGTAACTTTTATGATGTGCTGCATGAGCTTTTTCCCAAGACCTTTACCCCTCATTTCTTCATGTACAGCGATGTACACCAGGATGTTTTCAGGAATATAACCGGACATTCCGGTTTTGTTTATAACTACTGCTCCTACAATTTTTTCATTCTCGTTTCTCGCTACGAGCACGCTACCACCATGAGAAGCTGCATCTTTCTGTGCGTAGGCTAAGGCTTTTTTGATGTCATTTATAGCGTCCCCATATTGGTCCAAATGGGCGTGAAGAAATCCAGCCACCTCATCTAATTGAATGGTGGTCAACTGGTCAAAAGGTGTGTAAAGTTTGAATGTTGTTTTACTCATCCGATTTTTTTTGATAAAAAAATACAGGATGGCTGCAGAATACATTTAAAGGAGTCACCTTGTGTCAAGGCAAAAAGATGCTATAATAGCCAGGGAACCCAATTACTGGGAAATAAGCGAAAACACCTCCATCCAATCTGTCACCATCCATAATTTCGAACGCACAAAGGTAATATTTGTTTGAAGAAAGCCTAAATCGAACAGGATTGTTCCCAAAACACCTCATTCTATATTTATTTGGATTAATTTTTGAAAGAATGGCAACAGATGAATTTATGGTGATAAAAATCACTATTTTTACACTTGTGTAGCAGACGGACAGAGAAAAAGGGTATTTTTTCATTTTTTATTACCTGCTCATGAGGCATTTGGTTGCATGGCTTTTACTATCGCTGCTATCCTTCTATTGGATAGGCGGTCAGCTTTTGCACCATTTTACCGTCTCATACGAAGTTGAGTTAGAACGCAAGATGGATAACACAGAAGCGCGACTCAGCCATCAACTTCACACCCTTACCGGTATTGACAGGAGCGTATTAATCATTCAGGACGAAGAATTGGATTTATCTGAAATCGGATATTCCGGTACATTCTTATTCAATGAAGTGGTTAATGGAAAACCGGTTTATTACATCGTAGAAACTTCACAACCAACGGCTGTGGTAGAGGTAAATCAGAACCTTCATACACCAAACAAGGACCTCGAACACACCATGGTTTTGGAACATATGTTTCCTAAATATTTCAATGCTTTTGAAAAAATTGAAATTGCTACCTTCTCTGAACCTGCGGTAGTAAATAATTTTTACTACACAGGAATTTTCAAAGGCGTTGAATCTTCTATCCCTACCCCTCCGCCGCGGTTTGCGTAATAATTCCCATTTATTAAGGTCGTATAAATGTTGAATGGTTTGTCCAGAGTGTTGGATGATAACTATTAGCATGGCCTTATACCACATTGAATTATTACCTTAAAACCATACACAATGAAAAAGATTTTAGGCCTTGGCTTATGTGCCATGCTATATTTTTGTTTACCAAATGAAACCAATGCGCAAGGATGTGTAGCGATAAGAAACATGAGTTGCTCTTCATCCATGCCAAATACGGGCACTGCCCTCACCCTGTTTAACCCCGGAGAATTTCAATTACAATTAGGATACAGACATTTTCGCTCTTTTCGTCACTTTAGAGGTGATCATGAAGAAGCCAATAGAGTTGCTGATGGAACAGAAGTAATTAACATGTTCAATTCAGTTGACTTTGGATTAAGTTATGCCCTGAATGGCAGATGGTCCTTATCCGCAACTTTACCATATATCACGAATGATCGTACATCATTGTACGAACATTATGGAAATTCCCTAAGCAGCAATCCTGAGCAAAAGCGTTTCCATACACAATCAGCAGGTATTGGTGATTTAAGAATTGGTGC
>JAGQWW010000111.1 GCA_020436955.1 Saprospiraceae bacterium
AACCATGCTTTTGAAGACGAAATTCAATAGCTGTCATCATGATTTCTTCAGCAGCGCATACAAGGATGTTCATAATCTAAGTTCGTTTAAAGTCGTGTTTATTTTTTCAATGTTCACAGGGCGTTAAACGCGAGGTCCAGTTCATTTTGGACCCTTGGGTGCAATTCGTTTACCAATTGCAGTAGCACAGGTACGCCCTCCAAATTTTCTTTGAATTTGCTTCTGTGCTCCATCTCGCGATTGGTATCGAGTAACAATTCGTTGCCTACAAATGCAAGCGTCGATTTAAATTTGTGTGTAATATGATGAAAAGTTTCCCAATCTCCTGAATCGGAAAGGGCATTTAACCTGGGCATATCGTTTTTTATCTCGTCGATAACCAGTCCTAAAATTTCCTTTTTCATCTCCGGATCACCATCTGTTACCATTTCCAGATACTCCAGATTGATATATTGAAAGTCGGTTTGCTTCATGTACCCGCGATCATTTATTCAAATACTCCGCAATTTTAGTAAAAAGTTCTTCCGGTTGGAAAGGTTTAAGCACGAAATCGTCCATTCCGTACTTTTTAAAATTACCATCCTGGCTCAAATGTGCATGCGCCGTCATGGCTAAGATAGGAATTCGGGTAAGTTCTTCTTTCATTTGATGCCGAATATGATGGGTAGCCTGGTACCCGTCCATCACCGGCATTTGTACATCCATCAGGATGAGGTCAAAATCTTCTTGTTCGAGTTTTTCTATGGCTTCTTTTCCATTTTCTGCCAGCACCACTTCCATGTTTTCCCACTTTTTCAAAAGGGTTTTGCGGGCTACCAGTTGATTCATCTTATGGTCCTCCACCAATAAAATCCGATAGGACTTTGTCTCATCCAACTGCATGGCTTCTTCCTTTTCAGCCAACTTTTCTTTTGAAAGCCCATTTTCAAAAATCAGGTCAAAAAAGAAAAGAGAACCCTTGCCGACTTCACTTTCCACCCCGATCTTTCCTCCTTGCTGTTCTACCAGACTTTTGGCAATCGCCAAACCGAGCCCGGTACCTTCAAAGACACGATTTTTAGAACGGATGCGAGTGAATGATTCAAAAACGGCATCCAGTTTATCCGTTGGTATCCCTATACCGGTGTCTGCAACGGAAAATCGCATATGAATACCACCCTCAAAATCAGTCAGCTTTTCTACTTTCAATAAAACCTTTCCTTCATCTGTAAATTTGATAGCGTTGCCTACCAGATTAAAGAGGATTTGATTAAGACGAAGTTTATCGCCCACCAATTCCGTAGGAATGCCGGGCTCTATCTCCAGCTTTAGTTCCAGATTTTTCTCCCTGGCTTTGTATTGCATGACATTGGTGAGATTATTCAACAACTCATGCATCTGGAACAACTCATTTTCAAACGTAATCTTACCGTTTTGAATGGTAGCTATCTCCAAAATATCGTTTACGATACCAAGAAGCACCTCTGAAGACTGTTTGATGGAGCCTATCAATTCTTTTTGTTCTCCGTCGAGATGAGTTTTATCCAATAAATTGCTCATTCCCAGAATAGCATTCATTGGTGTGCGCATTTCGTGGCTGATACTGGCAATAAATTGCTCGCGAAGTCTGGCAGATTGGTCCGCCATGTCTTTAGCCTTGATCAATTCTTCTGTTTGCTTTCGCTCGGTAATGTCGCGTAAGATCGCGTTATACCCAGTGAAGCCTTCTTCTAGTTGCAGGTTAGCAGAAATCAGGCAATAGCGAATCTCCCCGTCCGGCTGTTTGATTTCAATTTCAAAATCGCGGACCGATCGCTGGTATTTCAATTTAAGCAGAAATTCATTTTTCCTTTCCTGCGGTTGAAAAAGGCTGTGTACAGTTTCCAACTGCAACATTTCCTTTTTTTCCCTTTTAAAAAGGTCACCCATCGCCTGATTGCAATCCACCAATTTTCCCGTAAGGGTACTGATGTAAATAGCATCTCTGGACTGTGTAAAAATCTGCAGGTAGCGCTCTTTACTCTTCGCATATTCCCGCTTGGCTGTACGCCGTTCTGTGATATCCTGGACGATCCCATTAAACACCCGGTTGCCCGGATTTCCACTTACATTACATCTTACAAACAGCACTTTTTCCAACAGTCCTGGCTCGCCCACCAGGGAAAAATCCTTGATAAGATTGCCTTGTTCTCCGGCTTCCTTGTGGATTTGATCTAAAAGGTGGAAAGGATGGTCGGGACGGTCAAAATCAGTTTTTACACTTGTGGGTTTTGCAAAATTGAAAATGCGAAACATCTCATCTGATGCAAAAAAGTGGTGGGTCTTTTCATGAAATTCCCAGTTGCCAATTTTCGACAATCGTTGGGTCTCCTCCAACCTTTGCAAAAAACCATTTCTTTCAATGGAAAATCGAATACTGCGTTCGAGGATATCGGCTTCTATCTTTCCTTTCACCAAATAATCCTGAGCACCAAACTGCACTGCTTTTAGACCGGTAGACTTATCTTCCATACCGGTCATCACGATGATATTGGTTTGGGGAAATCTTTGCAACAATTTTTCCAATCCTTCGAGTCCCTGGTTATCAGGCAAAGAAAGATCGAGTAAAACGGCCACAAATTCCTTTCCGGAAGAAAGTGCTTCCATGCCCTTTTCCAGGCAGGTAGCCTTCACGATAGGACAGCCGGCAAAATCTGAGTCTTGAAGCAGGATTTCAATAAAGTGGGCATCACCCGGATTGTCCTCGATGATAAGTATATACTTCCCGCCTACTTCAATACCACCCATGGATTGGAGTTTTTTAGTTGAAGGGGGAAAGGAAATCAGTTACCTGGGTAAAAAGACAAAATCTGCACCAACTTCTGTCACCAAAAAGATACAGATATGGTCCTTATGACTTTCGTATAAAGATTTGAAGCTTTCCACCTTTTCTTCCTGGATTAGTTGACGGGCCATAAATTCTTCCATGGTAGAAGCATTTACGGACCAATTGCCCGCTACTTTTTCCCGGTCAATCACCTGCAAGCCAATCTCAACCGGCTTTTGATACAATACCATAATAGGGTAATTAGACACCTCTTTTTCAATAATGGTATTAACTGCTTGCTCAAGCGCAGGCTTATAATTTTTCAACTCTAATTGCAATACTTTCAGCTGTTGTTCTTTGGTATCTTGCATTCCGCTTATTTTTTCAATTGCAACAAAGCGACGGTTTCGATATGATGTGTATTGGGAAACATGTCTACCGGTTGCAATTTTACTACTTCGTATTTTTCATCCAATAAATTGATGTCCCTGGCCTGTGTAGCCGGGTTACAACTTACATAAACAATTCGGGGGGCTTCGAGTTTTAAAAGTGTCTCAACCACTTTGGCATGCATACCTGCCCTTGGTGGATCTGTGATTACCAAATCGGGCTTCCCATGTCTTTCTGCAAATGAATCGTCCAGGATATCTTTTACATCACCAGCGTAGAACGTACAATTATCAATACCGTTAAGGCTGGCGTTTTCTTTGGCATCTTCAATGGCGGCAGCAATTTCTTCGATACCAACTACTGTTTTACAATTGTGCGCAACGTATTGGGCAATACTACCAAGGCCGGTATACAGATCATATACATTTTCATGGCCTTTCAAATCGGCAAATTCAACTACTTTATCATATAGGACCTTAGCCTGGCGGGTGTTGGTTTGAAAAAACGACTTGGGACCAATTTTAAATTTTACATGACCCAATTGTTCGGTAATAAACCCGGGACCGTGATAAACTATCATATCAAGGTCAAGCAAAAAGTCATTCACCTTTTGATTGACACAATATAACAAGGTGGTTATGGTAGGGAATTTCGCCAGGATGGCATCCAGGTATGCTTTGATTTTTTCCTGGTCATTTTCAGAAAAAGCAACCAGCAGCATGACATCACCGGTGGTCAAAACTCGCATCATAATATTGCGAAGGAAGCCAACATTTTTTCTGGCATCCCAACAACTCAGGTCCTGCTCTTTTGCCAATTCCACCAAATAGTCACGTATAGCATTGGAAGGGTTTTCCTGATGATAACAATGATGGATTTTTACGATTTTATCAAATGCCCTTGGACGGTGATACCCCAACACCTTTTCTTCATTATCCACCTCTGATTCAATCTCCTCTTTGGACAACCATCTTTTATTGGAATACGCATATTCCAATTTATTGCGGTAGTACACTGTCTGTTCCGCACCAACGATAGGTAAAATCTCATTCACTTTCACTTTCCCTATTCGGCGAATCGCTGCATCAACTACTTCCTGCTTGTATTCCAACTGGGTGGCATAACTGATGTGTTGTAGTTGACATCCACCGCAAACACCGTAATGCTCACAGAATGGTTCAATCCTGTCAGCAGAGTACTTTTTATATTGTAAAGGAAATGCTTCGTAATAATCCTTGTTCTTTTTGGACACTCGTACATCCACCACATCGCCTTTGGCTACTTTTTCTACAAAAACCACCCTGCCATCCGGAGCCAGACCAATGCCTTTCCCTTTGTCCGCCACACGGGTTATTTCCAGGTCCTCAAATTGTATACGTGGTTTCTTTCTGCTTCTACCCATGATTGCTTATACTTTATCGTGTTAAAACGATGTAATCTTTCAATAACGTTTTTAAAAAATTGATTGGATTGCCTGTTTTCTCTTCTATTTGCAATACTTCCTTTATTCTGATTTCCAGCATTTCTATCGCTTCCTTATGGCTTTTATTAGGAAACTCATGGTACCGGTTAATCGCTGTTTTTATCAATAACATCTCCTCTTCATTCAGGTTGCGCACCTCCGGAAATACCGGTTCATAATTATCCAGATTTTGGATACCAAGGATATCGTGCAAGGTAAATTCCCTGCTTGATTTGGTTTTGATGACCGTAGTGTTGGCAGCCATGTCGCCCAGCCTTTGGTTTTTATCTGTGCTGGCAATCAATACAATGCCAATGACCCCGGCTGAAAACAAGGTATCAATCAAATGAAAAACACCTCGCAACATGAAATTAAAAGCGCCTGCTTCTTTACCATCCAGTCGCACCACCTTAATACCCAGTGCTTTTTTACCTATTGACTGTCCGTTATTAAATATTTCAAAAAGGACATGATAAAAAATCCAACCGGTGTATAAAAAAATGACGATAAACCTGAATATCCATTCACCCAGCATATAAAATGAACTCAAAAAAGTCATTAGGATGATGTAAACCAAAAAAGTAAAAACACCATATACCAATCCATCAATCAGAAAGGCAAAGATGCGATCCTTCACATCAGCCAATTCATAATCGATAAAGACATTTTGAGTGGTACGGATACCGATTGTTTTCATATTCTAAAAATAAGAGGCCAAAGGTAAAACTAAGTTTGTTGCAAAGGAAAAAAGCTTTAAAGTTCTGAAATTCTTAATTTTGCAAACTTTTTCAAGTGCTCAAGCCTTTTATATGGCATTGGCTGATATTTGTCTTGAAAATAATGGTCTAAAAAAGATAGGAATGTTTCCAAAATATGATGTGATTGTGGTGGGTGCCGGACATGCCGGGTGCGAAGCGGCAGTAGCTGCTGCCAATATGGGTTCAAAGGTGCTTTTGGCAACCATGAATATGAATACCATAGCCCAAATGTCTTGTAACCCTGCCATGGGTGGAGTGGCAAAAGGGCAGATAGTACGTGAGGTGGATGCATTAGGCGGATATTCAGGCATTGTAACCGATCATACCATGGTCCAATTTAGATTGCTTAACCGATCTAAAGGGCCTGCCATGTGGTCGCCCAGAGCCCAGAGTGACCGTATGCTTTTTGCCCAAAAGTGGAGACTGATGCTGGAAGCCCATCCTAATATTGACTTCTGGCAAGAGATGGTGTCGGGCCTGGTTGTGAAAAATGGTGTGGTGCAAGGTGTGCGAACAGGCATGGGACTGGAGATTGAAGGTAGCGCAGTCGTTTTGACCAATGGTACTTTTTTAAATGGTATCATTCATATTGGTGAAAAACAATTGGGCGGAGGACGTGCCGGTGAAAAAGCAGCAAAAGGCATTACCGAACAATTAGTGGAGCTGGGTTTTGAAGCAGGAAGAATGAAAACCGGTACCCCACCTCGAGTGGACGGACGTACTCTTGATTATTCTAAAATGGAAATCCAGGAAGGTGATTCGGAACCGGGCAAATTCTCCTACACAGACACTCCAACCTTGAAAAAGCAGATGCCTTGCCATGTAACCTATACCAGTCCTGAAGTGCATGATCTTTTAAAAGAGGGTTTTGACCGCTCCCCTATGTTCAATGGTCGTATCAGAGGCCTGGGCCCAAGGTATTGCCCGAGTATTGAGGACAAAATTGACAGGTTTTCAGACAGAGATCGACATCAGCTATTTGTAGAACCTGAAGGTTGGGATACTTGCGAGATTTATGTCAATGGATTCTCCTCGTCTTTACCGGAGGATGTTCAATTCAAGGCGCTTCGAAAAGTTCCGGGATTTGAAAACATGAAAATGTTCCGTCCCGGTTATGCTATTGAATATGATTTCTTCCCGCCTACACAGTTACAAATCAACCTGGAAACCAGGCTGGTTAAAAACCTGTTTTTTGCAGGGCAAATAAACGGTACCACAGGCTATGAAGAGGCTGCTTGCCAGGGACTGATGGCAGGTATCAACTCTCATCAGGCTGTAAAAGAAAAAGAACCATTTGTACTGAAAAGGTCGGAAGCATATATCGGCGTCTTGATAGACGATCTGGTAAACAAAGGTACCAAAGAGCCTTACCGTATGTTTACTTCCAGAGCTGAATACAGAATTTTACTGCGACAGGACAATGCCGATTTACGTTTGACGCCTCTTGCACACGCCCTGGGTATGCAAAACATGGAAGCGCGCATGGCCAGAGTAGAAGAAAAGAACCGTGCAACCGCTGAAATTGAAAAATTCATTCGAGATTACAGTGTAGCACCTGAAGCCTTGAATACCTATTTGGAAGAAAAGGAATCGGCGACCTTGAACCAAAAGGTAAAATTGCACAGTATTTTAGTCCGCCCTCATATCGGTTTAGCCGAATTGAAAGAACAATTACCAGACGTCCAAACCTTCCTTAGTTCCTTTGACCAGGAAGCTGTTGAACTGGCTGAAATCAACATGAAGTACGAAGGGTACATTCAACGAGAGCAGGAAATGGTTGATAAAATGAACCGCCTGGAGGAAGTCGTACTCCATGACAGTATGGATTACAGGGGTATCAATGCCTTGTCTGCAGAAGCCAGAGAAAAGCTTGCCACACAGAAACCAAGGACCATTGGCCAGGCAAGCAGAATCAGCGGTGTAAGCCCTGCTGATATTTCCGTTCTGTTGATCCACATGGGCAGATAAGGACTGTTTGTAACTACCAATTTGCAGGTAAATTAACCATCCAAGATAAAAAAGACCATATTTTAAAGCGTTTCCGGGCCATTTGACAGGCTTAGAAACGCTTTTTTACATTCTAATTTTCCGAATTATTAAATTACTTTTGCGCTGCTACAGCGAGATGTGGGAAGCATGGCTAAAAAAGTCATGCTTTCTTGTGTAGTTATACATTCAATCAATTTTAAATGAGTAACAATTATGAGTAGTACTACTATTATTTCCATTATTCCAGTTCTGGGAGTGGTGGGACTATTGTACACCTTTTGGAAATCTTCCTGGGTAAGCAAACAGGAAGTGGGTACCGAAAAAATGGGAAGAATCGCCCAAAATATTTCTGATGGTGCCATGGCTTTCCTAAAGGCCGAATACAAAGTGTTGGCCATTTTCGTAGTTGCAGTTGCTATCCTTTTGGGCATCAGCGGAACCGCTGAAAACTCTTCACCCTTGGTAGCTGTATCCTTTATCCTGGGAGCTATCTGTTCTGCTTTGGCAGGATTTATCGGAATGAAAGTAGCT
>JAGQWW010000112.1 GCA_020436955.1 Saprospiraceae bacterium
CATGCAAAAGATAGTAAACACTTATACCCTGCCACTAGGCATTTTTATGATGGTGTTGCTGATATTTTCTTGTAAAAAAGAGATGGACGACAGCTTCCCTATCACAAATGACTTCAGATTGTTGCAGGTCAAAATAAATGGCAATGCAGAACCGTCAGGTGCAGAGAATGTAGCGGCGGACGCTTCCCTTGAACTGGTATTTTCCCACGCCATTAATACCGCAAATTTTGAAGGAAGTCTAAGTATTTCCCCGGCTGTCACTTACACATTGAGCTACGATAATTCAGGTTCCATTGTAACCCTGGTTTTTGACAATCCTTTGGATTATGAAACCATGTATACCTTGAGCTTGGCACAAGGCTCTTATGGGGCGGGTGGTCAAAGCAGCACTGCTGCTATTACTTACAATTTTACCACAAGACCTTTTTCAGCACCCAATATCACACTCTCTGCTGCAGCTCCAGATTTATTTGAAGGTGAATCACTAACCATCGAAGCAGAAATTTCTTTCCCAATCCTTGTAGATGTAACTGTAGACCTGGAATTTGCCGGAGATGCTGAGAAAGATACTGATTATACAGTCGATGTTACCAGCTTGACCATTCCGGCAGGTAGCACCAGTGCAACTGCTGAAATAACAGCGTTAAATGACGGAGATACCGAAGGGGGCGAAAGCATCATTGTCACACTTGCCAATTTGGTCAACGCCATAGAAGCACAGACCCAAAGGCTTGAACTTACCTTAGGAGACCAACCGCCGGCCTTGACGTTAAAAGGGGTCATGTCTTTGAAAATAGGTGGTACTTCTACCAACGGTCGGGCTATTCATTTAAGAGCCCTGGAAGACATCGCAGACTTGAGTGTATACGGTATTGGAATTGCTAATAATGGTGGTGGTTCAGATGGCCGTGAAATCGATTTTCCGGCTATGAGCGCTAATCAGGGAGATGATATTCTTTTGGTCAGAGATATAGATGAAGCTGGCTTGTCAGCGTTTTTTGGTGATTTTTGGAGCGACTATGAGGTAGTCGTAACAACGCCAGACCTCAATTTTAATGGTGATGACCCATTTGAATTGTACAATGGTACCGCAGTCATCGAGACCTACGGTGATGTTGAATTACAAGGAACAGGTTTAGAATGGGAATATACCGGAAGCTGGGCCTATAAAATCAAAGGATTCTGGGAATACGGGCAGGTAGATTGTGCCATTAATGCTACTACCTTACAAGAAGCCAATTGTGTATATCCATTTGTAGCCCCTGTGCAAATGTATGGCATACTAGCTATCCTATGGGATGGGTCAGGAACCAATGGAGGAAAATGTGTACATCTGAGAGCTCACCGTGATATTCCAGATTTAAGTATTTACGGGCTAGGTGTAGCGAATAATGGTGGCGGTACGGACGGATTAGAAATCACCCTTCCGGCCATGTCTTTAAATGAAGGCGACCATATTTTAATTGCAAGAGAACCAGCTACCATTTCTGCTTATTTTGGAGGCTGTATCGATGGTTATGCAGAAATCATCCAATCTGATGGCATGAATCAAAATGGCGATGATGCAATTGAGTTGTTCAACGGTATGGACGTGGTAGAAACCTACGGCGATGCCGATGTGGATGGTACCGGCCAGTCCTGGGACTATGAAGGTACCTGGGCTTTCCGTGCAAATGGAGTTTGGACCAAAGGTGATGTAAATTGTGCTGCAGGTTCAACCACCACGCAATCTTCTGCATGTCCTTATGGATTTTGTAATTAAGGCGCTGTGATGGAGGATGAAAGATGGAGGATGGAAGATGGAAAACTCGTAATTCGTAACTCGTAATTCGTAAATAATAAATGGTTAACTCCTTTTGGAAATTAGTATTGAGTGTGGTATTGCTGGCGGGAATTTCCTGTAGCAAGGAAAAAGACATGGTACAAACGATGTCCTTGTTTTCGGCAACCTTGAATGGGTCTGCATTAAACAGTGGATTACAAGGAGTTGCGCTGGATGCAGAGGTGGTGCTTGTCTTTTCAAAGGGAGTTAATCCGGTTAATTTCCAAACAGCATTTTCCATCAGCCCACAACCTCAGGATATCTCCTTTGCCTATACCAATCAATCTTCAAGGGTGACGGTTTCTATGACTTTGGATTATGCAACTACCTATAATCTAAGCGTACCGGTAACAGCAATTGGCGTAAATAACGAACAACTGGAAAACGAGCTGCGCTATTCCTTTACAACCCTGGAAGATGGTACCATTTATCGGTTACCTCCATGTACTGCCGCTACCAATGATTGTCTACAATCATTGCATTATGGACAAAACCCGGGAGGTTCCTTACCATTTTACGCCAGTTTCCCCATTTTTGAAGATAACGCGGAATGGCTTGATTTAACGGCTGCCATCATCGTGGTACACGGTGCCAATCGGGATGCCGATAATTATTTCAGTTATCTGAGTACTACGCTGCAACAAGAAAATCTATCAGACAAGGTGGCACTTATCGCACCTTCTTTTCAAAACGATGCGGAAGCAGAAGGCGATGAGTTTTATTGGACCAACACCGGATGGCGATCGGGCAACAATAGTTTGGATGCCAACGATGTAAGTTCTTTTGAATTGGTAGATGCCATCATTGACAGGTTAGCAGACAAAAGCCATTTTCCTGTATTGGAAAAAGTGGTTATAACCGGCCACTCATCCGGAGCATTATTCGCTCATTTGTATGGAGCGGCCAATAAGGCGGAAAACCGACATCCGGATCTGCAATTTGAATACATAAGCGCCAACAGCCAGTATTTTTATTATCCGGGCGATGAAAGAATTAATGAGTCTTCCAATGAACTATTTTTTCCTTCCGGCTGCACAGGCTACAATTTTTATCCCTTGGGATACAATGTTGTACCGGACTATGTAGCCGGAACTTTGGAAATGGAATTTAATGACCAATTTGTTCATCGCTCCATCACCTATTTATTGGGTAACGGGAATACACCGGACCCGGCTCTTAACACCACCGATTGTTCAGCTACTTTGCTTGGATCTTCCAGGTACAAAAGAGGAGAAAACATGTATCAGTATATGGAATTGAAATATCCATCAGAACACAATCATTCGAGAGTATTGGTTGAAGGGATTGGACATGATGGAAAAGGCATGTACCAGTCTCCGGAATTCCGCACCTATATTCGACAAATTTTGAATTGAAGCGCATGATCAAGTTACAAGATCCTAAAAAAATAGGTCTGGTTGCCGGGCCCTTACTGTTTCTGCTGGTCTTCTTTTTTTACCATCCTGAAGGAATGTCAAGGGAGGCAAATGCCGTATTGGCATCTACTCTTTGGGTGGCTGCCTGGTGGATTACAGAAGCGCTTCCAATAGCCGTTACTTCTTTGCTTCCTATTATCCTTTTCCCTCTTACAGGCGCATTGGGTTTAAGTGAAACTACGGAGTCCTTTGGTCACAAGTACATTTTCCTTTATATCGGTGGATTTATCCTAGCCATTGCTATAGAACGATGGAACTTACACAAAAGACTCGCGCTCAATATCATTGACCTGATAGGGACCAACATCAACAGTATTATACTCGGGTTTATGATTGCCACAGGGTTTCTTTCCATGTGGATTTCCAATACTGCTTCATCGGTTATGATGCTGCCGATTGGCATGGCTATTATCAAACAACTAAAGGATAACCCAAAGACCATAGAAGATGAAAATAAGGTTTTTGGAAAAGTGCTTATGCTCAGCATTGCTTACAGTGCATCCATTGGTGGTATTGCTACTTTAATTGGAACACCTCCCAACCTGGTATTAGCCGGTATCGTTCAGGAGTTGTATGGCATAGAAATCAGTTTTTCCAAATGGATTGTTTTTGGACTTCCTATTTCAATTTTGCTACTATTAATTTGTTGGAAATACTTAACCCGATACACCAGACACTTTGAACAACAATCGTTTCCGGGTGGTAAGCAGGAAATCAAACATCAACTGAAACTGTTGGGTAAAATCGGCTACGAAGAAAAAACAGTTTTAATAGTTTTTGCCCTTACAGCCTTTGCCTGGATTACGCGTTCCTTTTTGCTTGAAAAAATTATTCCCGGCATCGATGATACCATTATTGCAGTCGCAGCTGGCGTATTGTTGTTTATTTTACCTGCCAGGAAAGGGAGTGATCGCAATATCATCAATTGGGAGGAAGCGGTTAAATTGCCCTGGGGTATTTTATTGCTTTTCGGGGGCGGCCTCGCCATTGCTCAGGGATTCAAAGTCACCGGACTGGCCGAATGGATTGGCAATCAAATGATATTATTGAATGGATTCCCATTACTTTTATTACTACTGGTCCTGGTAGCAGCGGTCAATTTTTTGACAGAAATCACTTCCAATTTAGCCACAACAGCCATGCTATTACCCGTCTTTGCCGCATTGGCTTTGACAGTTGATATCCATCCTTTCATTTTAGTGGTAGGTGCTACAGTCGCAGCTTCTTGCGCATTTATGCTTCCGGTTGCAACACCTCCAAATGCCGTTGTATTTGGTTCAGGTTACTTGACTATCGGTGAGATGGCTAAAGCAGGGCTGGTTATGAATTTCCTCTCTATTGGATTGTTGACACTGATGGTCTATTTCTTACTTCCGTACCTGTGGGGATTTGATCCGGGGTCCTTTCCCACAGAATGGATTAAATAGCCACAGGGTGATTTGTATTACTTAATTCAACCTCGTATCTGTTTAACTTACATGGTTATTAATATGAATTATAACCATATGGAGAAGGTTGATCATTGGAACAATGTATATGCAAAAAAGCCCGGAAAAAACGTTGGCTGGTATGAGGAAAACCCTACCCTAAGTCTAGAATTTATTGACGCATGTGATTTGGAAACAGATGCCACAATTTTTGTTGCGGGTGCTGGCACAACGAACCTGGTACCCCATCTTTTAAAAAAGGGTTTTAAAAATATCATTGCGAACGATATCAGCCCTATTGCGTTGGAAACCCTTGCCTCGAATCTAGGTCCAGATGCTCAAAAGATCAATTTTGTAGTTGATGATCTCACCAATCCCAAGGCCTTGACAGAAATGGATGCAGTTGACTTATGGGTAGACCGAGCAGTTTTACATTTCTTTTTGGAAGAAAATGAAATTGCTGCTTATTTCAATTTATTGAAGGATAAAGTAAAAGTTGGCGGCTATGTTCTGATTGCCACATTCAGCAAGGAAGGCGCAAAAAAGTGTACTGGACTGCCCATCCTTCCTTATAGTCCGGAGGAGTTACAAAAATGGTTAGGAGATGATTTTTCTTTTTTAAAAAATGAATACATCACCCATTTCATGCCTTCCGGCGATGAAAGACCTTATCACTACGGACTATATAAAAGAAAATAACTTTCTACTTTTCCCAAATGGACTGTAAAGCATGTACCACCACATCTCCTTCCACTCCCCTTAGTTCCATTGTAGTATAAGGCGATTCAGGGAAAAATATCTCTGTAAAAACGGTCCTTCCGTTATCCGCAAAAATTTCAATGGAAGCATGGTCCAGGTAAATGTCCAGGGGTATGTTATAATTCTGGGATGCACGCTTACCTGTGTGGACGGCAGCAGCAAACTTTTCGGAAAAAGCAGTTGCTCCTGACTTTCTGCGATCACTTGAAAAGAGATTGGTTTCCCGGTCATAGCTAAGCGAATATTCTTCTCCCTTATCGTTGCTGAAGGTCAATTGCCATCCACCTCTTTTTCCATCCGGCAATTCCAATTCAATATGAGAAGGATTGGCCACCGAAATTTTGGTTTTTCCCAATTCACCTACAAAGTCAGGTTTTTCACTTTTGTAAAGGGTTTTCAATTCCTTTACCGGATTAAAAGTCAAATAATATTCATCTTCAAAATGCAAGGTAATTTCTCTCGGAACGGTCATTGCTGAACGCCAATTTTTAGTTGGCACCACCTGGGCATAATCCCAATTGCTCATCCAACCCAGAAAGATTTTTCGATGGTCACTTCTGGGAAGGTCTGACCAGGTGACTCCGGCATAGTTGTCCCGACCATAATCTATCCATTCTCCTCGGCCATTTTCTACTTTTCTTACAAAAGAAGGATCCAATGTAAATTGGTTGCCGTCAAAATCTCCTACAAAATATTGGGTCGCAGATCCACTATTAGGACCACCAGGATTAATACTTAACAGCAAAACCCATTTGGTATCTCCGGTTTCTTTTACTTGTATCGGAAACAAATCAGGGCATTCCCATACGCCACCATGGCCTCCGACATCAGCTCCAAATTCGCCGGTATTTTTCCAGTCTATCAGATTATTAGAAGTCCAAAACATAACCCGGTCGGCTGCTGCAAATACCATCAACCATTGCTGGTGCATTTCGTCCCAAATCACCTTTGGATCTCTAAAGTCGCGGATGGGTTTTTCATTTGGCACTACCGGATTCCCTTCATATTTGGTCCAGGTTCTCCCTTTATCATTCGAGTAAGCGATACTTTGATACTGAAAATCGTTACGCCCCGCTTTCTCCCCTTCAGCATCATGATGGGTAAAAATGGCAATCAAGGCAGGTTTCCCATCCTTTCCCAGACCGCTGGAATTGTTATGATCCACCACTGCACTACCAGAGAAAATATACCCCAGAGAGTCCGGATACAAAGCAATCGGCAAGTGTTCCCAATGTACCAAATCGGTACTTACCGCATGCCCCCAATGCATTGGTCCCCACACAGTACTATCAGGATAATATTGGTAAAACAGATGATATTCACCATCATAATACACCATACCGTTTGGATCATTCATCCAATTGGCCTGTGGCGTAAAGTGAATTTGAGGTCTATGAGGTTCCTGGAACCAGACATTTGAATTGGTAGAAGGCATTTCTTTTTCCACGTCGTTATTACATCCAAAAATGGTTACAACAGATACAGCGAGTATAAAGACCTTTTGCAGCATAGCTGAATTTTTTTTCGAATGTACGGATTTATCGCAAAGGTTTAACAAAGGCGCGAAAGGTCGCAAAAGACTTCGCAGCAGCCAAAAATCAAGGAAAGCCCATACAGTAGGTCTTCGAAGAAGACCTGAAATCATACTAATCCCTGAATCCTGCTAATCCCACTCAAAAAAGGGCTTCGCAGAAGTCCTATAATCCTGCTAATCCCTGAATCCTATAAATCCCACTCACTGTTCTGCGCGTAACACTTCAAGGGGACTTTTACTCACCACTTCTTTCGAATTGAACAATCCAATCAAAACCGTCAATCCTGTTACGATAAAGAAAATTGCAATGATGGGCCACCAGTTGATATTGTAATCCAACTCCAATTGGATGGTAGCCAGCAAATAACTACTGACGATGGAAATTACAATTCCGGTTGCGGCTGATAAAGAGCCCAGCAATGCATATTCTGTGGCATTGATTTGCAAGATTTGTTTGCGGCTTGCTCCAAGGGTACGAAGCAATACACTTTCCTTGATACGTTGAAATTTACTGAGCAGCAAGGAACTCAACAGTACAATAAGTCCTGTGAGGATACTGAATGCTGCCATAAACTGAATGATGTAGGTAACCTTTTTTAGTATTTCGCCGATGGCGGCTAAAATACTTCCAAGATCCACCACAGACACATTAGGAAAATGCTTCACCACAGCACTTCGGTATTGGGCTGTTGTAGTATTATCAGGCGATTTGGTTACCAGGACCATAAATTGAGGTGCCTGCTCTAGTACACCAGTAGGAAAAACCACAAAAAACCGGGTCGCCATGGAATTAAACTCAATATCCCTAATGGCTCCCAAATAGGTTTTTAATAAAACGCCCTGCACATTAAAAACTACTTCGTC
>JAGQWW010000113.1 GCA_020436955.1 Saprospiraceae bacterium
CCAAATACATCGGCGAATTCAAAAATGAACTGCCAAACGGTTATGGAACCATCTTCTATGCAAACGGAGAATCTTACACAGGAACCTGGGAAGATGGTAGTTTCAATGGCTACGGCACCTTGAAAATGATGGATGGCTCGGAAGCTATCGGTTGGTGGGAAAATGGCACCTACATGGGCCAGGAAAATCCTGATAAACCAGCAGGAAGTTCCATCGTCATCACACGTAACGATGAGAAGGAAGAACCGGGACAGGAAGAGACCGAGACAATAACAGAAGAAAATACCGCAGTAGCTGAAAATGCGGAACACCCTTCAGAGGACATGGCTGACAAAGGTCACAATGCTACTAAAGCGCCACGTGACTTAAGTAAATTAGCGGGCTTTAAGGTATGGGCCGTTGTAGTGGGTGTTGCCGATTATGACCATATGCCAAGCTTACGGTATACAGATGATGATGCCTACCGTATGTATGCTCATTTAAAAAGTCCGGAAGGTGGCGCCTTGTCTGATGACCAGGTCAAAATCCTGATAAATGAAGAAGCTACCAAGGAGAATATTGAAAATACGATGACAGACGTATTTAGCAGGGCCGGAACAGATGACCTTATCATTCTTTACTTCAGTGGTCATGGTTTGAAAGGTTCATTCCTGCCCATCGATTATGATGGTTACAATAACAAATTGCCCCATGAGGATATTAACGCTATCCTGGAAGCATCCCCTGCCAAGTATAAGCTTTGTATTGCTGATGCCTGTCACTCCGGAAGCTTGATGGCCATGAAAGGAGAAGTAGATGGCGCCATAGAATCGTTTTATAAAACGCTGGCACAAGCAAAAGCCGGAACCGCCCTGTTGATGTCATCCAAATCCAACGAAACTTCTTTGGAGTCAAGCGGGCTTAGAAACGGAGTTTTCAGCCACTTTTTAATCCGTGGCTTGAAAGGTGAGGCAGATTTTAATGGGGATAAAGTGGTGAATATTCAAGAGTTGTATGATTTCGTGTATAACAATGTTCGCAGTTATACGGGTAACCGACAATCGCCTATTATCCGTGGTGATTACGATAAAATAATGCCGGTGTCGGTAGTTCGATAGAATAAACCGAGCCTTAGTGTAAAAAAGCCCAAATCAGGAAAACTGGTTTGGGCTTTTTTTGTTGAACTTCCCGAAATTACCTTATTTTGACAGGCAATTATCACCAACAATTATTTACTATGCGATTTTTACTTTTAACTGCTTTGATGGTAGCACTTACCATAGCTTGTGGCTCATCTGAAGGAGGCAACAACGAATCTTCTTCCAGTGCTAAAAAGACAGCTGCGGTAGACCCACCAAATGGTGCAGAGTTATTCAAAACATATTGTATCCAGTGTCATGGATTGTATGGAGACCTTCAAATAAACGGTGCCAAAGATTTGTCCAAATCTGAGCTTACGCTTGAAGAAAGAATTACCATGATAGAAAACGGGAAAAATTTAATGACACCTTTTAAAGGGATGTTGACCCCGGAACAAATCAAAGCTGTAGCCCAGTATACTTTTGAATTGAAGTCTAAATAAAAAAATAAGGTTTTAACCGCTCCTGGTTAAAACCTTATTTTTTTCATCCGATCCAATTCTCGTTTCTGGTCCTTTTGTTTGATAGTTTCGCGTTTATCAAAGGACTTTTTACCTCGGGCAAGTGCTATTTCCAACTTAGCAAATCCTCTGTCCGTAATGTACAATCTGTAAGGGACTATCGTAAATCCCCTTTCTTTCACTTTTTTCTCCAACTTCTTCAGTTCCTGTCTTTTCAAAAGTAATTTTCTGGGTCTTCTTGGCTCATGGTTAAATTGATTCCCAAAGTCATATTCGCCAATATACATGCTCCTTACATAGAGCTCTTCTTTTTTAAAATAACAATAGGCGTCATTAAGGTTTACTCTTCCTGCCCTGATACTTTTTATTTCTGTACCCACAAGCTTAAGACCCGCTTCAATAGTCAAATCGAAGAAGTACTGGTGCTCAGCCTTTCTATTGACGACTTCAATCGTCTTTTTCTTTGGGTCAGCCATTTAAAAAAAGGGAATACTACAATGAAAAAATAGGAAAAATTAAACTTCCTCCTGTAACTCGTCTGCGTCCTTTCTTCGGTTTTTGTACCAGATGAATCCGACAGCAGCTACCAATAGATAAGGAGTTGCCAACATGTACAAAATTCCGGCATTTAATCCGGCTCCTGCAGTTCCGCCATTGGCAAGATTTGATTCTGCGGACATCCTACACATAGGACATTGTGCCAAAACATCAACCTGGGACAATACCAGGAAAATCAGCACAAGGCCGGAAGTAAGGATGATATTTTTTACTGAACCTTTCATATGTTGCTAATAAGTTTACAAATTTACTAAATCCTTAGTAATAGGGCATTAGCATGATATAACAAATTGGTCCGGTGATAGCCACATATAACCAAATAGGAAAAACCCACCTGGCCATTTTTCGGTGTTTATCAAATTGTCCTGTGTAAGCACGATTAAATGTAAACAGGATAAAAGGAAAAATAACAGCAGCTAATACTACATGTGTTATCAATAGGAAAAAATAAACATAGCGTATCGCCCCTTCACCACCAAACCTGGTTTCCTCCGTTGTAAAATGATACAATACATAAGACAACAAAAACAACAAGGATAGTCCAATGGCAACATAAATGGCTTTACGATGCGCTTCTACCTGTTTGTTTTTGATCTTTATAAATGCATAAATTAAAACCAGTGCTGTAATAGCATTTACAGTAGCATGGAATGGGGGAAGGAAACTAAAATCTATCCCAACATCTATTTTCACTCTTCGCATCATTCCTACCAATAGCAAAACAACTACTGTAACAACCCATGCAATTCTATTAAGTTTCTTCTCTAACTCGGGATTAGGTTTTATCGTTGGCTCCATAATCTGTTATTACCGGTTTAATTCTATTTTTTCTCTTTTGGGGGTTGGCAGTATGACTGCTGCCTGCACTATCAATGATTCAAATTGACTGGCAGTATAAAATCGCCTTAATTGCCCTTTATTATCCACCAGCGCCCAAGTTACATTAGTAGGGACATCTGTATTCAGGGAAGAAAACAATGACGCGGGGTCAGGAGTTCCCGGTAGAAAATACATGCCCGGATATTTATCAGGATCGGTGCCCCACTCTACTGTTTCTCCTTTAGAAACAAATACTGCAATATTGATAAATTCAGAACTCGTGTATTGTTGTGCTAACTGGTCCATTTGTGAGGTCAAGGTACCTACATCGGTGCCAGTATCAAATCCTAACAAAATGGCATTTCCGATGATAGAATCTTTTGGCAACAGCACTCCATATCTCTGTTGAAAACCCTCAAAGTCAAAATCACCTTTAGGTTGCAATTCTTCCAATTGGGCCATCCTGAAATCTGCTCCTTTTTTTAAATAAAACCAGGAGCCAAAAGGTAAAACAACCAGGAAACCAAACAGGACCAGGAAGGAAATAATTTTCCTTTTTGTAGTGGGTTTATTGTCTGTATCTTCCATTAACTTGATTTACATGCTAAAACAACAAATGTAACACCTTGTTGAATAAAAAAGGCCAGGAAATTATTCCCGGCCCTTTTATATTTCATTAAGCTTAGCTTAGAACTTTTCTACTCTTTTAGTATCAGCAGGTACAAATCCTTCCTGCATGTTACTTTTCTCAATTACCTCTTCTTTGTTTTGTTTCTGTACCTGTTGTCTGCGAGACTTCCATGCATTTCCTTCCTGGAAGAAAGCGATGATAGCCCAAACTAACAAAACTGTAGGCAACAAAACGCTCATTGCAAGACCTTTTACTTCATACTTCATGTGCATAAATTCATAAATAATGAAGTAGGCTTTGTAAAGAGAAAGCGTGATGATAACCAACCCTGCGATAAAGAATACCACCGGATGATGTTGGATACCTTCTATGATATATCCTTTTCCAAAAAGAGAAACCGCAACCTCAACAAGGGTAACAATGGCAAGCAACCACATCCCACGGAAAACTAGCTTTTTGGACTCTTCGTATGATAAATGACCCATGATCTAGGATTTTAATTTTTTTGATGAATTACAGTAGATAAAATACAAGGAATACGAATACCCAAACAAGGTCTACAAAGTGCCAGTAAAGGCCAATCTTCTCAACCATTTCATATCCGTTTCTTCTCTGAACGTAAACGCCACTCATTACATTGATCATGATGATCAATAAGAACATTACACCAGAGAAAACGTGGAATCCGTGGAATCCGGTAATAAAGAAGAACAATGCACCAAATGCTTTTGGGCCAAATGCCTGGGCCATAACTGCACCATCATTCTCACCACCAGTAACTACATATTTACGTTGTTTGTAACCATGTTCGTTGACAACATATCCAGCATAGTCACCAGGCTCAGTAGCAGCGTGTGCTGTTTCACCGTGGTCACCTTCTGCATGCTCCTCACCATGACCATGACCAGCCTTGTGAATTAGGTAGGTCTGACCAGGTTCGAAAGTTTCATCAGATTTGCTTCCGTCATCATTAAGGTAAACACCAGCATCAGTATGTGTACCGAATGGATTGGTTGTAACTGACATATGCTCTGTAGCAATTAGGTTGGTCCACTCCCATGCCTGACAAGACAAGAAACCAAGTCCACCCAAAACAGTTAAAAACATCCAAAAAGCCACACCACGTTTGTTCTCTCTATGACCTTCTTGTACCGCTCTAACCATCGTTACAGATGACAAGATGAGTAAGAAGGACATAATGGTAACGAAAATTAGTGGTGCATGGTGAATGCCAAATGGCGCAGTTGAAAATACGAAATCCGGAACCGGCCAGGTTGGTGAACTAAAACGAAGGGCACCGTAAGCAATCAGGAAACCAGCAAAAGTGAAGGCATCTGAAAGCAAAAAATACCACATCATGAGCTTTCCATAACTCGCCTTGAAAGGTTCTTTTCCACCTTCCCACAAATTTTGCTCATTCTCAACGTGGTGATCCAATACTGCAGAATCTGTTGACATGTTTTTATTTGTTTACTGAATATTCTATTCTTCTATTATTGTGTAACCAAAAAGAAAAGCAAGTAGATCCACAGCAAATCAACAAAGTGCCAATAGGTCAATGTCAATTCAAATCTGACTTTTCGTTTTTCAGTTACTTTAAATTCTAACATAAAGGCATGCATTAAGGCTACTACCAACACTGCAATACCTCCCAATACGTGAGCAGCATGTACTCCGGAAATTACATAAATAAATGATCCGGAAGGATTTCCATCCAAAAAGACTCCGATAGACTCCATTTCCAACCATCCTGAATACTGTAAACCCAGAAAAGCAAGACCTAAAACAGTCGTAATGACCATCAAAATACGGTAAGCCTGCTCATTTCCTGCTTTAAAGGCTCTGTAGGAATATTGAAGGGTTATACTACTCAACAACATTACCACAGCACTCACAAAAAATACATTCGGCAGTTTGAACTCCAACCAGTTACCTACAGCATGTCTTACGATATAGGCGCTCGTAAGTGCAGCAAACATCATAAGAATACCACCCATAGCTGCCCAAAGTGCAAACTTATGAGGATGAATCTTATTTCTGCCGAACTTCTCTTTAGCTGCCAAATCCATTTTACTAATTATTCCTAGAATAAAAATTTATCAATCATCATTACTGCCAATACCAATGGCAGATAAAAGAAAGATGAAAACATCAGCTGCAAGGCAGCCTTTCTGGTCTTCACCTGGTACAATCTATAACCGTACAACGCATAAATAGCGCCGATAAATGCAAGGACAAATATTGCAACCAGACTTACTTCACCGTTCCACAAAAACATGAATGGAACGAAAATCAGAAGGGTTGCATAAATAAAAGCATACCATCCTGTTTTTTGGTCACGCTGGCCTTCATTTTCAGGTACCAACTTGAAACCGGCTTTTTGATAATCATCAAATCCCAACCAACCAATGGCCCAGAAATGAGGAAACTGCCAGAAAAACTGAATGGTAAATAATATGATGGCGAAAGTCGTCAACTCTCCCTGTACTGCTACTGCTCCAATCAACATTGGCAATGCACCGGGAAAAGCTCCAACAGGTATGGCAATTGGTGAAACTCTTTTTAAAGGAGTGTAGATAAATGCATAACTCACCAACGCCAACATCCCAAAGAATGCAGCCCAAACATTGAACATAGCTAGGAAAACAATACCACCAAGACTCATGAATCCGGCCCAAAGCACAGCCTGGGAAACACTCATTCGTCCTGCTGCAATAGGTCTGTTTTCAGTTCTTGTCATCAGGCGGTCATAGTCTTTTTCCAATACCTGGTTCAGCGCATTCGCTGCACCGGTAACTAAAAAACCACCAAGTGCCAACACCAACATCCACCCCCACTCAATAGCACCAGGGGATGCAAGTATGAAAGCCATCATAGAGGTGAAAACTACTGTCAAAGTCAATCTAAACTTTACCAATAATTTAAAGTCCTCTACTTTTTGCCCCAGCAAACTCAAAGAACTAACAGCCGAAACCTTTTCTTGCACGCTCGTTTTTTTATAGATTGCTTAGTTTATTAAATGATAGCCGGCTTAGTGCCCGCCACCGTCTGTTTCACCATCTTTCAATGGCTCCAACTGGGAGATGAAATCATTACCTTCTCCATCTTCTCTACCATAATCATAAGCCCAACGCTGCACTGCAGGTAATTTACCTTCCCAGTTACCATGTGTAGGCTCAATTGGAGCTGTCCACTCCAAAGTTGTTGCACCGTATGGATTTTGAGTAGTTTGCTTGCGTCCTTTCCAAATAGAATAGAAGAAATTAACTACAAATACCAATTGGAATGCAAATGTTACAATAGCTGCAATAGTAATAAACTGGTTGATTTCACCGAAGTGACGGAACGATTCGAAAGATGTATAAGAATAATATCTTCTTGGTACACCCGCCAAACCAATGTAGTGCATTGGCCAGAAAATAGCGTACGCACCAATCATTGTTCCCCAGAAGTGAATTTTACCCAATGTTTCATTCATGAAACGAGTATACATTTTAGGGAACCAGTGGTAAACACCGGCAAACATTCCGAAGAAAGCAGCCACACCCATTACGATATGGAAGTGAGCTACAACAAAATATGTATCGTGCATCTGGATATCGATAGCAGAGTTACCAAGGAAAATACCGGTAAGTCCACCAGAGATAAACATAGAAACAAATCCAATTGCAAACAATGAAGCAGCATTCAATCTCAAATTACCCCGGTAAATGGTAGTAATCCAGTTGAATACCTTTACCGCAGAAGGAACTGCAATAATCAAAGTAAATACCACGAAGAAGTTAGAAATGAATGGATTCACACCAGACATAAACATGTGGTGAGCCCAAACAATAAATGAAAGGAAACCAATAGCCAGGATGGAAAATACCATCGCTTTATAACCAAAAATTGGTTTTCTGGAGAACACTGGAATAATTTCACCAATCACTCCAAATGCTGGTAACACCATAATGTACACAACAGGGTGTGAATAGAACCAGAACAAATGCTCATATAAGACCGGATCACCACCCATGTTGGGATTAAAAATACCAACGCCAAAGACTCTTTCCATTATTACCAACAACAAGGTAATACCAACAACCGGTGTTGCTAAAGTTTGAATAATAGCAGTAGCGTAAGTAGCCCAGACAAACAGCGGCAAACGTCCCCAGGTCATGCCTGTTGCTCTTAGTTTGTTAAAAAAAAAAAAAAAA
>JAGQWW010000114.1 GCA_020436955.1 Saprospiraceae bacterium
ATTCAGAAATTTTGTTGACTGAAGACCTTATAAATAGAAAACCAGAGGAACTTTCTGACTCCTTACTTTTAAATGAGAACCTCAATTATCAGATTTTGCAACAGCAGCAAAAAATAACAGAATTGGACAATGATGTTATTAAAGCTGGTTATTATCCGACTCTCTCTGCTTTCTTCCAATATAACTATGCAGGACAAGGCAATGAATTGAATTTCAATGAAGACAATTATTACGGCTTTTGGTCAGGTGTATGGGGACTCAATCTATCCATACCAGTTTTTGACGGGCTACAAAAACAAAGAAAATTAGAAGAGAACAAATTAAGACTGCTCCAAATTGACCAAAACAAAATGCAATTAAAAAATGCATCGCAATTGGAATTTGATAATGCTGGGATTAAACTCAATCAAAATAAAAAGCTGATCAACACTCAACAGGACAACATGAAACTGGCCCAGGAGCTGTACGATGTTACCAAACTATCCTATCAGGAAGGTGTGGCTCCTTTAACCGAATTGCTTAATGCAGAAACAAGTTTAAAACAGGCTCAATCTCAATACCTAACAGCATTGCTCAATTACAAACTGGCAGAATTAGAACATATAAAAGTCAGTGGCCAATTGGCGAAATTAATTCAGAATCAATCCAAAAAATAAACTTAAAAAACCTAAATACAAGATGAAATATTTAAGATTAATATTAATAATTGTTCTAATTGGTGCTGGCGCAGGTATATATTTCCAACTTCAAAAAAACAAAGCATTAATAGAAGAGAAATCCAGTCAAACTGAAACGGTTATTACCGCCATTCCGGTAAAAACAGTAGCGGTTACCAAGGAAAAATTAAATCCTAATCTGAAGCTGGTAGGAACCTTTGAAGCCAGAAAAGAATTAACTGTAATTGCCGAATCTCAAGGATTGATTACAAACATCCTGGTAGAGGAAGGTCAGAATATCTCAAAGGGTCAAATTCTTGCTCACATAGATGATGCGACCATTCAGTCCAGACTTACTGCTGCAAAAGCTGCACTTGAAAAATCCCAAAAGGATGTTGAACGCTACAAAAACCTGTTGGATGTAGGTGCAATCAGTCAAACTCAGTATGAGGAGGTCAAGCTTGGAATGCAAAATCAGGAAACCAATCTTATTACCCTTCAACAACAACTAAAATACACAAAAGCAAAAGCACCAATGAATGGTGTCGTAAGCGAAGTAATGTTGGAAGAGGGAAGCTTTGTTAATCCTGGGTCAGCCATTGCATCAATTGTGGATATCAACAAATTAAAACTAGTTGTTAAACTGGATGAAAAAGACATTGTAAAGGTCAAAAAGGGCCAAAAAGTACAAGTCTCTACTGAAGTATATCCAGATTATCAATTTTCTGGGGTCATCAACCAAATTGATGTTCAGGCAAATGCTGCACGAAAATACGAAGTAGCCATTGAGATGGACAACAGCAAGGAATACCCTCTTAAAGCCGGTATGTACGGTGTCGTTGAAATTCCTTCGCAAGTTAAAAGTGAAGAAACAGTCCTAACCATCCCAAGGAAAAGTATCGTTGGCAGTATAAAAAATCCACAGGTCTACGTCGCAGGAAATAATCAAGCATTGCTTAAGGACATTGAAATCGGGGAATTGTTAGAAGACAGGGTGGTCGTGAAATCAGGTCTCCAAGAAGGTGAGGAGATAATTGTTACCGGCCAAATCAATCTAGAAAACGGAAGAGCCATAACCATTACCTCTTCCGCCAAATCCATTTCTGAATCTAGTAAATAAAATATAATGACCATCACTGAATTGGCAGTAAAGCGCCCGTCCTTAATTCTGGTAATTTTTACTGTTTTAGTATTCTTCGGCATCTACGGATATTCTACTTTAACTTACGAGTTACTTCCAGATATCTCTTCGCCGGTTATCAATGTAAGTACCGTATACGCAGGTGCACCTCCTTCTGAGGTTGAATCTTCGGTTACGAAACCTATCGAAAATGCTTTAGCATCATTGGAAAACCTGGAAAGCTCTCAGGCAATTTCCATGGAGAGTTTTTCTACCGTAACCATGACCTTGAAATATGGAACAGACGTAGACAAAGCAGTCCAGGAAGCCCAGCGCAAAATCAATGCTATCATGTCAGACCTTCCGGAGGATATGAAAGATCCCATGATAGGAAAATTTTCCTTGAGTGAATTGCCTATCATGCGCATGGGCGCAACCTCTTCAATGGAGGATGTGAAATTCACCAAGATATTGGAAGAGATAATTCAACCAGAATTATCAAGAATTGAAGGCGTTGCTCAAGTTAATATTATTGGAGGTACGGACAGGGAAATCAGCATAAACGTAGATGGGGACAAATTAAAATATTTCAACATTTCAATTTTACAAGTTTCCCAGGCAATAGCCAAATCTAACATGAATTTTCCGACAGGAAGTATAAAAGATAAAGATCAGGATATACTTGTCAGGTTATCCGGGAAATTCCAAAACCTCGACCAATTGAGAAACCTTGTAATCACAACTACAAAAGAGGGTTCTCAGGTATTATTGAAAGATATTGCTGAAGTTTTTGATACTAAAAAGGAAGTGGAAACCATCAGCAGAATCAATGGAAAACCTTCTGTAGGAATTACCATTAGTAAGCAAAACGACGGTAATACTGTAGAGGTTAGCAAAAAGGTTAAAGAAAAGATCGCTCAATTAGAAAAAAGGTACAAAGATGAAAATCTAAAATTCGAAATCTCGAGTGATAGTTCCATCTTCACCCTTCAGGCAGCTGATCACGTATTGGACGACCTTATTTTGGCAGTAATTCTGGTTGCTATTATCATGTTGCTATTTCTGCATAACATCAGAAATGCTATCATTGTAATGATTGCCATTCCGGTATCTATCATTTCCACCTTCGCTGTAATGAGTGTAGCAGGATTCACCCTAAATCTGATGACCTTGTTAGCACTTTCCCTGGTCATAGGAATTCTGGTTGATGACAGTATTGTAGTTCTAGAAAATATACATGCCAGGATGGAAAAAGGAGCAAGTGCCCTGGAAGCAGCTCAGGGAACCTGGAAAGAGATCGGTTTATCTGTTTTCTCAATTACTTTGGTAATCATAGTAGTATTTCTTCCTATAGCATTGGTTTCAGGTATCGTTGCAGACCTTTTGCGACAGTTTTCATTGGTGGTTGTAACTTCAACATTAATCAGTTTACTGGTGTCATTTACATTAACACCATGGCTGGCATCAAAATTCACGAAACTGACACATTTGCAGCCTTCAAACATTTTTCACCTGCCTTTAATTTGGTTTGAAAAATTCGTAAAAGGGCTGGAAAACCTGTATAGGGACAGCTTAGCCTTTGCTTTAAGATTCAAGGTACCTACCTTGATTGGAATATTCCTTCTGGTCTTTGCTTCTTTCACTTTAATGACCAACGGTTACATTGGTGCTGAATTCGCATCTTCAGGAGATAATGGTGAGTTTGTCATCCAGATGGAAATGCCTAAGGAAATACCATTGTCCCAAAACAATGCAATTTCTCAAGAGGTCGAAAAATACCTTTTGAATAAGGAAGAGGTTACCAACGTCTTCACAACTGTTGGCCAAAGTAGCGGAAGAATGAGTACTACTCCTACTTCCTATATGACAGAAATAAACGTAAAACTAGTTCCGTCGGAAGGGAGAGAACTTACTTCAAAGGAATACGCGAATGCTGTTAAAAAAGACTTATCAGAAAACATCCCCGGGGTGAAATTTTCTGCAGCTGCAGTAAGCATCGTTGGTGGGAATACCCAGGCTCCCGTTAGAATCATTGTCCAGAGTTCTGACCAGAATGATTTGCTAAATTTTGGTGAAAAATTGACCAATGAAGTAAAGTCTATTAAAGGAACTACCGAAGTGAAATCAACGGTAGAAGGCGGAAATCCAGAGATTGAGGTTGATATAGACAGGGAAAAATTAGCAGACCTGGGACTGACACTTGATATGGTGGGTGCTACTATGCAAAACGCATTCACTGGAAATACAGATACTAGATTTCAAGATGGCGAATTCGAATATGACATTCGAATTCTATTGGACGCCTTTGATCGTAGAAATATGCAGGATATCGAAGACCTGACATTTTTGAACACCTCTGGGCAATTGGTAAAACTCAGTCAGTTCGCAGATATCTATGAAAGTACCGGACCTGCCAGATTGGAACGTAAGGATAAAATTGGGTCCTTAACAGTGGAAAGTCAGGTGATTGGAAGAGACATTGGAAGTATTGGTGATGAGATTAAAGAGAGGATTGCCTCAATGGATGTTCCGCCAAGTGTAAATATTCAATTTGATGGAGATTTGAAAAATCAGGCAGAGGCATTTGGCAGTTTAGGTTTTGCTTTAATTACCTCCATCTTGCTGGTTTACCTAATCATGGTAGCATTATACGATAATTGGGTCTACCCTTTTGTGGTAATGTTATCAATCCCGGTAGCCCTTATTGGAGCTTTCCTCGCATTGGCTTTGGCAATGGAAAATATGAGCATCTTCGGGATGTTAGGATTGATCATGCTGGTAGGATTGGTGGTAAAAAACGCTATCCTGATCGTGGACTTTGTCAATCAATTAAAATCAGAAGGAATGGAAAGGAAGAAGGCAGTTGTAGAAGGAACAATAGAAAGATTTAGACCTATTTTGATGACAACTATTGCAATGGTAATCGCGATGATCCCAATTGCTTTGGCAACTGGAGCAGGCTCAGAATGGAAAAATGGCCTTGCCTGGGTTTTAATTGGTGGTTTGAGTAGTTCAATGGTACTGACCATGATTATTGTACCGGTAACCTACGAATTGGTAGATAATATTGCAGATTGGTTCAGACGAAAATTCAAGAAAACTTCTAAACCTGAAGTAAATCCTTCCATAGTATGATTGGATTAACATAAAAGTTGCCGTGGTGACGCACGGCAACTGTCTATTAATTATTGCATTATTTTTTAACACAACAATCGTTTAAACATTACAAAGATGAAAAATTTAGCGCTAACAATTGCCTTTATGGGACTACTAGCCTTTGGGGCAAGTGCACAAAACTTTGCTACCGGAATTAGAGCAGGCGTAAATTTAACTACGTTTCAAAACGAAGATCTGGAAGACAACAAGTATGCCGTAGGTATCAATGTAGCAGTACCATTAGAATTCATTTTGCATCAGAATTTTTCTATTCAACCTGAAATCCAGTTCATTCAAAAAGGTGTTGCTTTCGAAGCAACGGATAATATTACCGGACTGGATTTAAAAACAAGATTTTTCACCAATTATCTGGAAATTCCAATCCTTGCTAAAGGAAAATTTGGAAGTCAGGCACTATCAGGTTATCTAATTGCAGGACCAACTTTTGGCTTTTCAACTAACAGATACGCCGTTGCAATTTTGGATGATGAAAGAGAAACTGAAAAGGTTGATTTCATCGACGAAGGAGAGCAAACGGATAATAGATTTGATATTGGAGCCGCCTTTGGATTAGGGTTGGAAGCAGGTATAGGTTCAAATGGTGCTATCGTCCTAGACGCCCGATACAATCTTGATTTTAATGACAACACTTCATTTGAAAATGATGCTCCATCAGATTGGACCAAAACTTTCAATAGTGGTATTGCCATTTCCTTAGGATACCGTTACGCCTTTGGTTTATAACCAACCAGATGGTAATTAAAGAGGGGACCTTTCCTGAATATGGAAAGGTCCCCTCTTTTACTAATTTCAGTTTTAGGAAAGATATCTTACATTTAGGTTTTATTTCCATTTTCAAACAGCTTTCTTCCCAAACCATTTGGCACCATAAATTTCCCGTCTGCATAAAAGCAGGCAGGTTTTTTTTACCCATAATCCAAATGAAGATGAAATCTGTTTTAGTTGCCACCCTTTCTTTAAGCTTGTCCCTTCAAATTGCATACGGCCAAAATCCCTTTTTGCGTCCACAGTTGATTTCCTATATCGACCACACGACCTTAAGTTGCAGAGATGTCCATACGGATTGTGAAGGCAATATCATTTATGTAGGCGGTACCAATGCAACAGCATTTGCCTGTAGTCCAAATACTATTTCCACAAGTTATAATGGCGGTAATAGTGATGCTTTTATCATTAAAGCAGACTCAAGTGGAAATATTTTGTGGAAAACTCTAATTGGGGGTAATCAATATGATCGCGCCTATGCTGTAGAAGTGGATGGCCTGGGTTTTATTTATGTAGCCGGCAGAGCTGGCATTAATTTTCCAACCACTAATTGTGTATTGCAGCAAACTTTTGCAGGAGACAATGACAGAAATCCAGCTTATGGGACCCAGGATGGATTCATCACCAAGGTAAGTCCTAATGGTCAATTGATTTGGAGTACATACGTAGGTGGACCCGGTAGAGGGTTTATCAGGGACATAGATGTAGATTCGAAGGGAAATGTATGGGCAGGTATGACGGTTATCAGCAATGACTTCCCTTTTATTACTTCCAATGCAATACAGGACACTGCATTTGCCATCCGACATTCAGGGCTTGTCAAAATATCTTCAGATGGTTCGACCCTACTTTATGGAAGTTTTGTTTCTGATCAAAATATTGGAAATGAAGGCCCTGGCAATGTTAGAGTAGATAAACTGGATAATGTAATCTTGCTTTCATCTGTTTCTGGAGGCAACTTGCCGGTTTCTTCCAATGCCTTTCAAAAAACATTGGCTGGAGACACCGATTTTTCATTGAGTAAATTTAGTGAAAATGGAGACCTGATTTTTTGCACTTACCTGGGTGGAACCGGTCACGAGGAAATTGAAACGCATAGTCTGGAACTCTTGGATGATGGGCGTATCGTAGTAGCTGCATATACCAATTCAACTGATTTTCCGGTTTCTCCAAATGCCTTTCAAACCACTTATGGTGGAGGAAATCTGGATGGCATAATTGCCGTCATTTCACCAAAAGGAGATAGCTTGCTATCAGCTACCTACATCGGTGGCACTCTTAGAGATGAACTGGAGGGTGTAGCCAAAGATGTTTCCAATAATATTTATGTAACAGGTGCCTCCAACTCAACTGACTTCCCAGTAACTGCAGATGCATTTCAACCTTCTAAACTGAATAAGGATGATGGCATTATTGTAGTCTTTGCTCAAAATCTTGACACAGTAAAATATTCAACCTACATCGGTGGTGGACAGGATGATAAAATCAGGTCCTGTCATATTGATAACTGGGGCATTTTTCATGGGGGTGGAGTGACCAATTCATCCAATATCGCTATCCTAAATCCATATAACACTACGCGCATTGATAATAGCGATGCTTTAGTGGTAAAGTTTTACCCTCAACAAATTTTACAACCTAACATCACCTGCACTATCACGGCTGATACCATTTTTGAATTGGTCGGCGGATTCCCCAAAGCAGCATTTAGAGACATGATCTCAAGAGATATTGTTGCTTTTGAAAACCAATCCACCGGAGGTGCGCTCGATTATTTTTGGTATTTCGGAGATGATTCAATATCAACAATTCCAAATCCTTCGCACCAATATTTGAATCCCGGCCAATACGATGTTTGCCTGGTGGTTACCAATAGCTGCGGCATGGATACTTTTTGCCAGGCAATTCAAATTGACACCCTGGTAGCAAATAATGAAATTGCTGTTTTGAAAAACAGTTTTGAAATATTCCCAAATCCTGCATCTGATTACCTACAGATAAAACCAGGGAAACATT
>JAGQWW010000115.1 GCA_020436955.1 Saprospiraceae bacterium
CAGCTTGTTAAAACTTAAATAAGCCAGGATTACAAAACCAACAAAGAAAAAGAGGGTACCCAGGGTGCCCAAAAACTGCATTGGGCTTTTTCTGAATTTTCCGACAAAAACAACTGACAATAAATCAAGGAACCCGGTTACCAAACGAGCCATTCCAAATTTGGAATAACCGTATTTTCTGGCTCTGTGCTCGACTACCTTTTCACCTATATTCTTAAAACCAGACCATTTTGCCAATAGGGGAATAAATCGATGCATGTCTCCATACACCTCAATACTCTTTACTACTTTATTTTTATAGGCTTTCAACCCACAATTAAAATCGTGCAATTTGATGCCACTCACTACCCTAACTACAAAATTGTAGAATTTGGAAGGAATGGTTTTGGAAATAGGGTCATGGCGCTTTTTCTTCCATCCACTAACCAAATCAAACCCGTCTTCTTTAATCATTCGCACCAATTCCGGTATTTCATCCGGACTATCTTGTAGGTCGGCATCCATGGTTATTACCACATCGCCTTGTGCTGCGCCAAAACCAACATGCAAAGCAGCAGATTTACCGTAATTTCTTCTGAATTTGATTCCTCTGATATTGGAATTTCGGCTGGCTAGATCTTCTACCACATCCCAGGACTTGTCCTTACTACCATCGTCTATAAACAGGATCTCGTAAGAATAATCTTCCTTTTCAACCACTTTACGAATCCACTTCTCCAATTCGGGAAGCGACTCTTCTTCATTAAATAATGGTATGACCAGTGATAAATCCATTCACAATTTGGATAAATGAGCTAAACCGTTCAACGAAGATAATCTACGAAAGTAGGATTGCTTTGTTTGGTTTAATAAAAATTAATTCTCCTTTTGCAGATACGGTAAAGCCATATTAGCCAAATACTTGCCAATAATATCAAATTCAAGGTTGACCGTATCGCCTACTTTGAATTGATGAAAATTAGTATGCTCATAAGTGTATGGAATAATTGCAACAGAAAAATGATCCTTTCCGGGATTCACTACCGTAAGACTTACTCCATTAATTGTCACCGAGCCTTTTGGGACCAGGAGATGGGAAAATTCTTCGGAAAAGTTAAAGGTAAAATACCAACTGCCGTCTACCGATCTTACTTCCGTTACTGTTCCCTTTGTGTCGACGTGGCCTTGTACAATATGACCATCCAACCTGCCACCGGCTTGCATAGCGCGTTCGAGATTAACCTTTTTACCATTTTGCCAGGAGCCCAGGTTGGTTTTTTCAAGTGTTTCAAGGATGGCTGTCACGGTATGTTTGCCGGGTTCAGTTTTTACCACTGTCAGGCAAACTCCATCATGACTTAGACTTTGATCTATCTTCAACTGATCGGAAAGTTCTGAAGCCAGGGTGAAGTGCAAATTGGTCCCCTCTTTTTCTATGGCAGTAATGGTACCTGTTGATTCGATAATTCCTGTAAACACGCTATTTCAATTTATTCGTCAAAACTCAATTTTACTTCTTTGGTAACCGGGTGAGATTGGCAGGTTAAAACATATCCTTCTGCCACTTCTTCTTCTTCAAGGGCGTAATTGACATCCATATCCACTTCGCCCTTCAGAACTTTCGCCTTGCAGGTACAGCATACACCACCCTTACAAGCAAATGGCAAATCGGTTCCATATTTTGAAGCGGCATCCAAAATGGTTTCGTCACCGGTCTCCATTTCAAAATTGAAGGTATTTCCGTCGATGGTAATTTCTATGGCAGATGCAAAATCACGCTCCTTACTTCTCTTTTGGATAGCTCCATTTGTCTTTTGACCAGGCGTTGTAAACAATTCAAAATGCACTTTTTTCTTGTCTACGCCTTTTGCTTCCAATATGCCCTTTACATCCATGATCAATTCCTCTGGACCACAAATGAAAAACTCGTCTGTGTCTTCTAGCGAAATCAACTTGTCAAAATACACATTGCATTTCTCCTCATTGATTCGTCCATAGAACAAATCAGAGCCCGGATGCTCCTGGCTTAGCACATAAAACACACTCAACCTACCAAGAAACTTATTCTTCAAAGCTTCTATCTCTTCCAGGAAAATTACATCCCTGGAAGTTCGATTTCCATAAAACAGGGTAAAGCTGCTTTTGGGCTCTTTTTTTAATATAGTCTTCATATGCGCCATGATGGGGGTGATGCCACTACCCGCTGCAAAGGCAACATACTGTTTTTCATGACCAGGATCCAAGGACACTGTAAAGTTACCCATAGGAATCATTACCTCCATTTCAGTACCGGCTTTCAAGTCCTGGTTGGCGAAAGTTGAAAATTTACCTCCTTCCAACCATTTCACGGCTACACGTAGATCGCCATCTTCAGGGGCAGTACAGATAGAATAACTTCTTCTGACTTCTTCTCCTTCAATATTCGCTTTTAAGGTAAGGTGTTGGCCGGGTTCAAATTGGTAGGAAGTAAGCAATTCTTCCGGAACATCAAATGCAATCGATACGCAGGTATCTGTTTCCGGCCTGACTTCTTTAATGGTAAGGCTATGAAATCTCGACATTTACTTTGGATTTACGGTCAAAAAAGGCGTTCAAAGGTAATCAATATTCATGGGGCTCAAAATGATTTTGATCGCCTTCCATCAGGGAACAAATAGAAGAAGAATTTGCTTAATCCTACCCAATAATCATCCATAAAACATATTTCTCAAAATAATAATCTGAAACAAAACCCGGACACCATATTAACGTTAGATCATTAGAAGGAAATTAAAATTTTGAATTTTTTAGCGAATATTCGCTAATTTTTGAATCATATATTTCCTTTGATAGCAAAAAAACATACCTTTATAGCGAATATTCGCTAAATAAAACCATCTATCATGAATGATACTGCCATTAAATCAGATTTATTGAAAGGTGGCGAATTCTTAATTAAAGAATCGACCCCCGACAAAACCTTTATTCCGGAAGAACTTTCAGAAGACCAAAAGATGGTCCGATCAATGGTTCAGGACTTCATTGCCAATGAAATTGACCCTGTAGCCGATAAGTTGGAGAAGCAAGAACCCGGCCTTAGTGCCAGCCTGTTGGAAAAAGCCGGAGAGCTGGGATTACTCGGCACACATATGCCTGAAAAATATGGCGGGATGGCCATGGACACCAATACCAATACACTAATTACTGATTGGTTAGGTTATATGGCGGTAGGGTTCACCGTTTCCATTGCTGCCCATACGGGTATCGGTATGTTGCCTATCCTTTATTTTGGAACTGAAGAACAAAAAGAAAAATATCTACCAGGTCTGATTAGTGGAGAATTAAAAGCTTCTTATTGTCTTACTGAGCCAGGCTCAGGATCAGATGCACTTGGTGCAAAAACCAGAGCGGACCTTTCTGAAGATGGTAAACATTATATTTTGAATGGTCAGAAAATGTGGATTTCCAATGCTGGATTTGCAGACATTTTTATCGTCTTTGCAAAAATTGACGGGGACAAATTCACCGGTTTCATAGTAGAGAAAAAGAATGCCGACGGCATGACCCTTGGCGAAGAAGAGGACAAAATGGGTATCCATGCCTCCTCCACCCGCCAGGTATTTTTTGAAAATGTAAAGATCCCTGTTGAAAATGTCCTTGGAGAAATCGGAAAAGGACACCTGATTGCTTTCAACGCTCTTAATATTGGACGTTTCAAATTATGTGCAATGTGTATGGGTGGTTCAAGAAGAGCAATTGAAAAGAGTATTCAATATGCCAACGAGCGTCACCAGTTTAACCAACCTATCGGAAACTTCGGTGCAATCAAATACAAATTGGCTGAGCAGACCATCCGCAATTTTGCAGTAGAATCTGCGCTTTACAGAACTTCCGAATTGCTGCAAAACAAAAAGCAGCAGTTGATGGACGAAGGTATGGATGTAGCCATGGCTTCTATGAAGGCAGCTGAAGAATATGCTATTGAATGTGCATTGCTTAAAGTTGCCGGATCAGAATCACTAGATTACGTAGTTGATGAATTTGTACAGGTACTGGGTGGTATTGGATTCTCTGAAGAATACACTGCTGCCAGAGCGTATCGCGACTCTCGTATCAATCGTATCTATGAAGGTACCAACGAAATCAATCGTCTGCTTTCCATCGATATGTTGTTGAAACGTGCCATGAAAGGCCAGTTGGACATCGTAGGACCTGCCTGGGAAGTACAAAAAGAATTGGCTAGCATGCCATCTTTCGAACAAAATGAAGGTGATTATGGCGATGAGCACAAAGCCATAAAAGATTTCAAAAAGATCATTTTGATGGTAGCCGGCGGTGCTGCTAAAATGCAGATGGATGGCCAAATCAACCTAAAAGATGAGCAGGAAATCTTAATGAATGCGGCTGATATGTTGATGGATGCGTTCGTAGCTGAGTCCTTGCTTTTAAGAGTTGAAAAACTGGCAGCCATGTCAGATAAGCCTCATAAGCAGGAAGTATACGACGCCATTTTAAAGACTTACTTTTCTGATGCCCAGCATAGAATCCACAGAAGTGCTTCAGATGCCATTACTGCCTTCACCGAAGGTGACTTACAGCGCACCTTTTTAATGGGACTTAAGAGATTTACAAAATACCCTGCCGTAAACGTGAAAAACAATCGCAGACTGATTGCCGACACTTTACTGGCAGCCAACGATTATTGTTTTTAAATAGGAATTACATAGTAAACAGCTATCGAACCAGCTCTCAAAAGGAGCTGGTTTTTTTTGTAATTGGAAGAAAATTCAAAAACACCTCCTTTCTTGAATTGTACATTATTCGCATCATATTTTGATTATTTTTAACGCGATACAAAAAGATTAAAACCCCATCACCATGGCCAAAATGCAATCCGTCTCCTTTGACTCCATCGAGGAAATGTTGGAGTTCTTGCCGGATGACCAATTTGAAATCGTTCAAGCTTTCCGTGAATTCATGTTTACCACAATACCTGATATCAAAGAGAAACTCTCCTACAATGTTCCCTATTATAAGCTTCATAAAAACATCTGTTTTATATGGCCGGGTGCGGTACCCTGGGGTAAGGTTACATTTGAGGGAGCTATCCTTGGATTTACAAAAGGCTTTTTGCTGACAGACGAAACTAACTACCTGAAATCTGAAAATCGGAAATATGTGACAACCAGAAAATTGCTTTCCAAACAAGACCTTGACTATGAAATACTGGAAAACCTGGTAAATGAAGCCGTTTTTATCGACCAGGAAGAATACTTAACAAAGCTGAAGGGTCGAAAAAATGACAGATAAGCCTTGTTTTGTGACATGGTTTTTAACTTTAACCGCATGTACATACCAAATACCCAATTGTAGGGATTTTTGAGTCTTTTTTACACAGAAAAACAAGCACTTGCGTTCTATAGCCGCTTAACCACATCTTTTAACCCCTCTTAATCAATACTTTACAAAGGAGCTTTTCTGCACTTTAATTTGGTCTCATTTTCGAAAGCCGGAATGAAAATATCTCATTTATAATTTTCAATCGAATTATTTACCTTTGCTTTCGCACTTCCCCAAATAACTAAAAAGAGATTTTTGTGACACTTTTTCGGTAAGACATATTTTTTACCCCTTTTTATCCCCCGATTTTTTTCACTCACCGTCTGCAGTTTTGAAAACTTGGTAGAAAGCACTCCAACAACTATAGCTGTTTCGAGGGAAACAGTGGTTGAACTTTGTTGAAAAACAAAAAACAAAAACTATGATTGAAACCGGAGGCTTCTATCAATCCATTAATTCCTCTATGGCAGCTGCAGGTTGAATGAGTTTTCCCGTTTTACGGGTATCATTTGTATTTACTCCGGTTTGCTGGAGTATTTTGTAAACCTGGCGTGTATTTAAATCGGGGTTGATACTCTTCATGAGCCCTATTAATCCTGACACGTATGGTGTAGCCATGGAGGTACCATTGAAGGAGGTGTAGTTGTTATTGGGAGTTGTAGAGAATATCTGAACCCCGGGAGCAGCTACACCCATCTTCAGGTCTTCTACAGTATTAGAAAAACTCGCCTTCTCTATTTTACTATCCACAGCACTTACAGCAATCACACCACTGGTATTTGCCGGAGAATAATCCTTTGCATTTTTATTGGAATTTCCAGCTGCTACTACCACGATGGCATTTCTTTCAGCAGCATAATCTATAGCCTGCTCGTAAGCCTTTTGTCTAAATCTGGTAGAAGGTCCTCCCAATGAGAGTGATAAAACATCTGCATTATTGTCTACGGCTTCAATGATTCCCTTAATAATGGATTGTTGTGTACCTCCACCAGTAGGGCCTAGTACTTTTATGCTGGTTATTTCAATAAAATCGCCTGTAGGGGCTAGGGATGCGATACCTATTCCATTATTCGTAACTGCACCGGCGATTCCGGCACAATGCGTTCCATGCCCTACCGGATCATTATCATAGGAAGGATTGAGCGATGTATAATTATCTTTTAAATCTTCATGCTGCCCATCAACCCCGGTATCCAGGATGAAGACCTTTGCTTTTCGTTGTGGCACTATTCCGGATTTGGCTAAGGCTGCATACAAATCATTCACCTTCATTTTTTCAAATCCCCACAACTTGGAGACATCCGGATCATTCACCTTAAAATCAACGCCTGTACTTAAATCCATAGACGTCTGAACCGGGTCCAACTGAATGATCTCGTTCTCATCAATCCAGTCTACCAATCCGGTAGCCATCATCTCCGCCTCTATTGCTTGAATGTCTTTCTCAAAGGCATCAGGGATATTAACCAAATAGTAATCATCCAGATCTGTCTTGTTGCCGTATTTAGGAAGGAATGCCTTTTGGTATTCCAGATCATACTTTTCGATAACAGATTCCATTTCCTTAAAGGCTTTTCCGGGTTTTACTTCCACCAGAAGCTCTCCATCATCAGCTAGCGGCACCCGGGTATCAAATTCAACTTTTTCGGTTGGGGTGAAAGTATGCCTCATCTGCCCTCCCCAAAAGATGAACCAGGAAAGCAAAACAATACCAATACCTACTTTAAATAAGGTCGGATATTTGGAAAGGAATTTAAAAATGGCTGCTAATACACCCATTATCAAAAAGTCCCTTGAAAGCATCAGGAATTTAAAAGACATCGCAGCATCTGCCATCAGCCACCCAATGAGATAAACGCCAATAGCCACAAAGAAGATGGTTCGCATGAGAGAACCACGCTCTGAATCTTTATAATAAAACCAAAATGAAAGGGACAACAACCCGATAATGAAGCCTAAAGGATATAACATCTTGTCTGTTTTTATTTATAGACGAACATATGCCTTCTAAGCTACATATTTTTTTAGAGTCCCGACAAAGTGGTGGATGATTGTAGGGATTTATTCGACGGAAGATTGACTGGGCTTTGGGCTTTGGGCTTTGGGCTTTGGGCTTTGGGCTTTGGGCTTTGGGCTTTGGG
>JAGQWW010000116.1 GCA_020436955.1 Saprospiraceae bacterium
GAAGAAACCGGGCAATGGTGATGAGCTATTATCTTCCATCGAGCAGTTGATCGCGACAAAGCTACTTCCAACCATTTATATTGCTCCGAACCTGGTTGTAAATCCTTTTTATCATTGCTATTGACCATAAAAAAATCAACAGGCCCGTACGAAAATTTATAATAGGCTTCCGGGGCTGGTAATTTGTGGTATCGTTTGTACCAAAATAAATCATCCTCACCATTTCCAGGAACCGGAAAAAAGGGAATCCGGGATGCTAATGGCGTCATGCCGGTAAAAAATTCCTCGTTCCATTCAAATTTGTGGTCTTCCTGACCACCATCAGTCATGTCACCCAGGTGTAGGACAAATTCCGGGCGTTCTTCCCAAATCATTTGACCCAATTGGAAATTGACAAAAGGTCTTGATTCCGTATCGCCCAGCACACAAAAGGAGGTAACAGGCGCGTCCTTTTTCGGTGTTTTAAAGGTTAAAATACCAGATTGTATAATGCTGTCATTTTCTCCTTCCACCTGTACTTCATAATAATAAGGAGTGCCGGGTTCAAGATTTTCAAGAGTAACTGTATGGATGTAGGACGCTGTATCGTCTTTCACTTGCTGTTGTAAGGGCAAGGTTGATCCATATTTTACCACTCCGGTAGAAAATCGGTTGGTTTCCCAGGTCAAATTGATGGTGGTTGGCGTTGCATAATGCAAGTATGGGCCTGCATTAAAATGCAAGGGCTCTGAAGAAAGGGCACCTGAGATTACCATTTTTTGTAAGGACTCAAACTGAGTTTCAATTTGGTGTGGTGCGAGGCAATGGTCATAGACTTTCAACCTCTTCACAAGGTTTGCAATTTCCATATAAGGTTCATTGGAAAAATAACCTGCCAATTCAACCTTTACATCTTCGGGATAATTCAATTTGTTAGTGGTGGCTGTCCTTATTATTTCCTTTCCGTTAGAATATAATACTACTTGACTCCCGTCGTAATTGACAACCAAATGGTTCCAATACTTTTTCCAACCCTTAGGCAATTTTGTAGTGATGGTCTCCCCTTCCAATACTACGATTGCCTCTTTTTCAAAATATCCCAGCATCCAGCTTATATCATCAGGTTGTGATTTGGACGCAGCAGACAATTGAACCCCAACCGGCATGTTGACGTGATTGAGCAGCCACATTTCGATAGCAAATGGCCCAGTTGGTAATGCACTTGTTTCAAGTAAATCTGTTTTTCGTTCTGTTGGAAATTGGTCGTAAAAAACAAGCGGCTCTCCAAGGGATTTGAAATATTGGAATCTGGATGATGGCACTTTTGGTTGAGGCCCGGGAAGATTTCCGGCATTTCCGGATAATTTGTATCCTGCATGGAATTCCCAGTCTGCAAGTGGTTTAGGTTCAATCTGTGCCTTTGCCAGTGATATGGAGGCAATAATTAGGAAGAGCGCAAGTAGTTTTTTCATCCGTCAAAGATGATGTACCCACGTTGCCTTTAAATAAAGGAAGTTTTAAATAATCGTAAAGGAAAAGCCTTATTTGAAAATGCAGAATTTACACAATTTCGATTCCGAAAGACATTAGCAATCCAGGTAAACCCTCGTGTGAAAATTTGGCCCCTTTTACCGCGTTCTTCCCAGGATCGATGATGAAGCCTTTTGCAGTCGAAAAGTCTGCTCCTTTTAGATTTGTATGGTCAAAGGTAGCTCCACTACAATCACAGGCATCCAGGGTTACCCCTGCAAGATTAGTTTGGGTGAAATCAACTTCAACCAGGGAACATCTTTTAAATGAGCTGTCGGCCAGATTAGCATCATAAAAATTGGCCATATGAAGGATGCATTCTTCAAAATTTACAGCCAACAAAAAATGATTACAAGTATCAAATTGCAGTGCCAACATTTTACAAGACTTAAACGAAACGCCTCGAAAAGCCGTCTGCACAATGCTTACCATACTTAGATCGCAAGATTCAAATTTGCAATTTGTGAATTGAGACCCGTTGAGCGAGCTATTGGTAAAAATGCAGCTGGAGAAAATACAATTTTCATATTCTCCCTGTGGCAAAGGATCTTCCAAATACATTTCCTGTTCAAAAGTCGTGTCTTTGATATACGCTTGGGCCATCACTTATAATTTTGGGCTAAACTAGGGTTATTTTTTAACTGACCGGTCCAACTCCCATTTTATTCCTAGGTAAAATTCTCGCCCATGGTTGGGTGCATAGCTATAAGATGTATCAAAGTAAGGACTAAAACCTACCGGGCTTGTCGGATCGTTGTACCCCACCAAGGGAGTTCCCTCCTGACGATAGGAAGTCAGGTTTTGGATGCCACCATATAATGTCAATCCTTTTTCGAAGGTTTTTGAAGCCTGGAAATTGATCAATGCAAAAGGCCGGGAACGTGTGGGTCTGGATTCCGATAAAGGCTCGCCATCCGGTCCAAGATCGTACACTTCCGGCAATTGCATAGGCCCGGTAAAACGTGCAGTTACTGCCAGATTCAATTGCTGGGCCTTCCAATTGTAATTCAAATTGGCAAGACCAGTCCAGTCCGGTGCATAGACTATTTTTTCGCGTTGAGTATTTCCAGACACATCTTTTTCAACTTCTTCTGCTACTTGAAGATTCCAACCGAGGTTAACAGCAAATGGCCATTGAAATCGATGATCCAGGGAAATGCCAATCCCTTTTGTTTGAGCAAAACCGCTGACATTGGCATAAATTATCTTACCGGGAGTATCGTAGTCCGGTAGAATTTTATTGGTAAAATGAGTAAAGTAGGACTCAAGGTCGATGGTTCCTGTGCCACCCAGGGCACTATAAACATGGTTTATGTTGAAAGAAAAATTGTAAGATTGCTCGGGTTGCAAGTCTTCAATAATCTCTACCTCCCGCTGGCCGGTTACAAATGCATGGTCTTCGGTAAAAAGGTTAACTACTCGGAATCCGGTACCAAAATTTGCCCGAATCCGGGTCCAATCTCCAGCCTTCCATTTGGAACTTATTCTTGGTGTAAGAATGAAACCATGATTGGCATAATGATCCAGGCGCAGACCCGGCAGCAAAGTGGCGGCCATTCCCAATCGCATTTCATCTTGCAGAAAAATGCCCGGGATAAATTGGTTATCAGGCTGGTTAACAATTGCACCGTTTATTATCGATTCAGTGGCGAGGCTGTTGTCATCGTATGCATTGTACCGGGTAGTAAGACCTGCAACCAAATCATGCCAGCCGATGGTTTGGTTCCAAATGAGGTTGGCAAAGGCTATGGATTGTTTTGCAAGATATGCATCGGCACCGTAATAACTATTTTGGTCATGATGTGACAAAGAGAAATCCAATTTCAAACCTGTTGGCAGATTGAATTCATAGGTTCCCAGTATTTCTGCCCGATGGGTATATATGCTTTCTCCATAGATCTGGTCGCTTCCTCTCAGGTTTTGGTAAGCGCGATTTTTTAAAAAAGCCTCTACCCCATTCCTTCGATCTTCATAATAAAACTTCGCAGCTATTTGAAATAACCTGTTGTCCTTCCTATTAAATTTCCATTTGGTGAAAAAAGAAAATCGGTCCAGGTTAATGTTATCACCAAACCCATCCTGGTTCAGATCTTCAAAATTGTTGATATAAGCATAATTAAGGCCCAGGTACCCGGACGACTTTCCAATCTTTGGCGCAAGGGCAATATTGCCAAAACTTTCCAGATGGCTGGTACCCATGAAGTCCACGGACAAAAGGGGTTGTTTTGCTGGATTTTTGGTAATGATGTTGATGACACCTGCCACTGCCTCCGATCCATACAACGTACTATTGGGACCTTTTATCACTTCAAATCTATCGATTATCATATTTGGAATACCATTGAGACCATAGACTGAAGCCAGATTACCGTAAATGGGCATTCCGTCTAACAAAACTGCCGTGTAAGCACCATCTAATCCATTGATACTGATACTATTGGTATAACAAACGCCACAAGCAGTAACTTCCTGTACACCATTTACCATTTGAATACTTTCCATGATGGAAGAGGCTGCCGAAGGCATAAAGGAAGCTAATTGTTGAGCCGTTATCACATCAATTTTAACGGGAGAATCTTTAACATAAGTGGGTTTCAAATTTGCACTGACTACAATTTCATCAAGCTGCCCTGCCAGGGGTACAAGGTTGAAATTGACTTGGATTGTATCAGCATTTCTTATGGAAACCTCTAAAGAATCGTTTTGAAATCCAAGATAGGAAGCTACCAAAATTAAGGAACCGGCAGGTACCTTTTGCAAAATGAAATCGCCCTCCTCATTGGTAGCAGTACCAATTGATTGGTCTACCATCGTAACAGTAGCAAAGGCCAGTTGTGAATCACCGGAGCGAACTGTACCGATTACTGTACCGGATTGTGCACTTAAGGTTGAAGTGGTGATTAAGGTTAAAAAAAGGAATACAAAGGATTTTAATTCAGGGTGCATTTTTATGTGATTAGTCGGACAAAGATACATTTTTTTAGACTAATCTAAATTTATATTTAAGCTGTTCTATTGTTTTATTTAAATGCACTTAATAATACACCTGATATTTCGGTAATAAATTTTCTAAAATAACAATGCTATTTCATAAGATGATTTAGGTAACACATTGATTAAAAAACAATAAATTTTCAAAAATTTAAAAATTGCTTTAAATGTCTATTTGGCAATTGCTTATACATTCAAACTATAGCTTATATTTTCTCCAGAGCCCCATAAAACCATTGAAATTCAAAAACTTGCACAGTTTTTGGATTAGGTATAACTAACAAGAGATAGCAATGGAAATGAACCCCTTTACGAAGGCCTCATATCCATTGCTATTTTTTTTGCCCCCACTTTTGCTCCCCAGGTTAAGTAAGTGCTTTTATTATAAAAAGACACAAAACTCGGTCTTATGGTAAACTGGTCTCACTACTGGCCTCATTCCCTTTGGAATGGGAACAAAGCTTTGCGAATATGTTGGTCCTTTCTTATGCTTTTTGGGGCATTTAATGCGTTTGCCCAACCTGCAAATGATGAATGTTTTGCGCCAGCTCCTATAACAATGATTGGTCCCAACGGAAGTTGTGAAACTTATTTCGGAACAACAATCGCCGCAAATTTGGATGGAACTTATTCATGTGCATTTCCAGGCGATCCATTATATGTAGATGTTTGGTACATTTTCCAAATTACCAGTGGACCGCAAAGCGTAACCTTCACATCTGGGACCGGAAATCCATATGCCGTTTTTTACAACGGAAACAGTTGTGCCAGTCTTACTCCATTTGATGATGGATGCTTGCGAGGAAGTGGTACAGTAACAAATCTTCCTACAGGAGTATATCTACTGCAAATATTGACACCTGATCCAGGAACGAATTTTGATTTCTGTCTAGAATTCTCAGGGACTGCTCCTTCCAATAATACCTGTGCAAATGCGATTCCAATTACCCTGGGCGACCCAACCTCTTTTAATGGAACCTATGCTACAACAGAGGTAGTTCCACCTTGTGTACCAGTACCTTATATCAATTTACCGGACCTTTGGTATACGTTTTCCGGGCCATCCAATCAACAATTGGCTTGGTCAAATAGTAGTGGAAAAGTTTTTCTCTCAGTTTATGAAGGCACATGCGGTTCCTTAATTCCGGTTGCTTGTGGAATTCCGATTAGTAGCCCACCCAATAATCTAACGCCAGGCCAAACCTATTATGCTCAAATCTCCTTAGCAGGAACCGAAAACAGTACGCAAGAAACCATAACAGCACCCGGAAGTTTTGCATTTACCGGGGCCAATTCAAATAATTGGAGCGATGGTACCAATTGGCAATCAGGAACTGCTCCAACCGGTACCAGCCAGATTACACTTCCATCGGGGGTGAATTGTAATCTGAATGTGAATTTCACGCTTAGTTCAACCCTCACACTCGACGCCGGTGCTTCTTTGTCACTGGATGAAACACTGACTTTAAACGGGACATTAAACAACAACGGCAATCTTGGCCTTGTTGGAACATTAAAGGGTAATGGTACGCTGGTACAGAGCGGTGCTTTCTCTTCCAGCGGCACCATTGCACCCGGTTTAAGTCCCGGAACCCTGACTATAACCGGTGACTACGACATGAACGGGACCACCTATAATTGTGAAATCAATGGTGCTACAGCAGGAAGTCAATATGATGTAATCAATGTTAGTGGCAATGCCAGCCTTACCGGTGGCACCTTAAATATTACTTGGGGATTTACCCCAACTAATGGTCAAACCTTCAATATTATTACAGCTGGCTCACGGTCCGGAATTTTCAGTAATACAAATTTAGGGACTGTGCCCGGTTTTACTTTCTTGATCAATTACGTTCCTGGCGGCGTACAAATCCAAGCCCAAAGCGCCCTTCCGGTTGAATTGTTGGATTTTTCCGGAAAAGCCTTATCCAATGGAACGATGCAGCTTGATTGGAAAACCGCGACAGAATTGGACAATAAAGGATTTAACCTACAACGATTGAATGCAAGCAAAAGCTGGGAGGACCTGACCTTCGTGGAGGGTGCCGGCACCAGTTTAGTTGCGCATGCTTATCGATATATAGACCCAGCCCCACTAAAAGGTTACAACTATTATAGACTCCAACAAATTGACTTTGATGGATCCGACTGGACCTCAGATGTCATTGGCATCCAATCGCTTATAGATGCAAAACCACTTAGTATCTATCCAAATCCATCTGCTGGTACCTTCACTCTTTCACTTGAGGATGAACTTGCAGGTGAGGGCATAATAACAATATCCAACCTTGCTCAGCAGATAGTTTTTGAAAAAAGATGGATCCCGGGGAACAATTCAGAAAATTTAGACATTGACATCACACCTTACCCCGCCGGAACCTATTTTTTGAAATTTAAAAATGGCAGTAAAATTTACACTGAAAGAATACTGCTTCAAAAAACTAATCCATAACCCAGAAAACCACCAAACAAATGAATGATTTTATCCTGGTTACCATCGGCATAATATGTATGATCCTTTTACAGCTTCCTGATAAAAAAGAAGTGGAATCATAGGGAGATTTGAAGTATGAGGTATGAGGTATGAAGTTTAAGGATTAAGGAAATTATTGTTTTAAAAGCTTGAGCATATAAGGAGGGTTATTTTTTTCAATAATTTCCAATATATACATCCCGGGCGGTTGATCTGCAAGGTTGATTGTTATGTTTTTTCCAAACTGGCCTTTTTGCTCCGGTAATGTTTCACCTGCTATGTTTAATACCCTGATGCTTTCAATAGGGAATTCTACTTCTAAATTGAATAGACCTGTATGGCTTGGATTGGGAAATATTGACACCTCCTTTGCTTGTACCG